>JBDLWG010000134.1:0-13264 GCA_039804385.1 Bacteroidota bacterium | reverse complement strand
AATGGCGACCCAATCACCTTGCGCGATACAACGGATGCGAATGGTTTATACCTATTTGAAGATTTGCGTCCAGGTGTTTACCAAGTGACGGTGGATCGTCCGAATGGATTTACATTCACAGCACAGGGTTCTAATCCTACTGCGAATGATGATAGCAACTTGAATCCACAAACGGGTGTATCTCAATCGATTACGTTGGTGAGTGGTACGGATAACCGAACGATTGATGCAGGTTTATTAGCTCCAACAGAACCGTTGAAAGGTCAAATTGGTAGCTTAGTTTGGGAAGACAAAAACGGTAACGGGATTGTAGATCCAAATGAACCTGGCATTGCAGGCGTATTAGTGACGTTGACAGGCACGGATTCTACGGGTGCGACGGTTTCACGTCAGGTAACGACGAATGCAAATGGTCAATATTTGTTTGAAAACTTGTTGACAGGCACGTATAGCATTCAATTTGCGACACCGACAGGTATGTTATTTACCTATCAAAATCAAGGCACGAATGACTTGATTGATAGTGATGTGAATCCAAATGGTGTTATCAGCAATATCGCGTTAAGTGCAGGTCAATCGAATTTAACCAATCATGCAGGTTTATACAAACCCGCGAAATTGGGTGATTTGGTTTGGATGGACGAATCGCGGAATGGCTTCCAAGCCGCAGGGGAAGCAGGTGTTCCAAGTGTAACCGTGAATTTGACAGGTACAACAGGCAATGGCACAACCGTTACCTTGACCACAACTACGGATGCGAATGGTCTATACTTGTTCCCAACTTTGAGACCAGGTACGTACCAAGTAACGTTTGTCAAGCCATTAGGCTTCGATTTCACGACACAAGGTGTAAATGCAACAGGTGCAGATGATAGTAATGCCAATCCACAAACAGGTGTAACTCAATTGGTTACATTAGCAAGTGGCGATGATAATAGAACGATTGATGCAGGTTTGGTTCGCCCGATTTTGTTATCCAGTATTGGCAACAGGGTTTGGGAAGACGCTGATGGAGATGGCATTCAAGATGTTAATGAAGCGGGCATTCCAAGAGTGATTGTACTTTTAACAGGTACAGACGCAAATGGCAATCCTGTAACGTTGCGCGATACAACGGATGCGAATGGTTTGTATCTTTTTGATAATTTGTTGGCAGGTACTTATAAGATAACTTATTTGAAACCAACAGGTTATGAATACACATATCCAAATCAAGGCAGTGATGTGGAGGTCAATAGTGATGCAGACCCTATCACAGGTCAAACGCAAACGATTACATTAGGGGCGGGTCAAAATGAAACAGGCTTAGATGCAGGTTTCTATCGTCCAGCGAAAATTGGAGATTTGGCTTGGGTGGATGCTTCTCGCAATGGTTTAAAAGACCTTACAGAAACAGGTTTAGCGAATGTAACGGTTACGCTTACAGGGATTACGGGCAATGGAACGCCAGTGGATACAACGGTTCGAACCGATGCAAACGGTTTATACTTGTTTGACCATTTACGTCCAGGTCGTTACATCGTAACGTTCTCAAAACCAACAGGTTATAGCCTTACAACGCAAAGCAATAATCCAACAGGTGACAATGATAGTAACCCAGATGCCAATACAGGTCAAACGGCTCCTATTGTCCTAATGTCTGGTGCGGACAATCGCACGATTGATGCAGGTTTCACCTTGCCAGTTAGAATGAGTATTGGTAATTTAGTTTGGAATGATAACAACAATAATGGTAAAAAAGACGGTACTGAAATTGGCATTCCAGGTGTAAAAGTAACATTGATGGGTCTTGGAAACGATGGTTTAAGTTTGACCCCTGATGACGTTATCATTGATACTTTGTATTCTAATGCAAATGGTAACTATTTGTTTACCAATGTTTTAGCGGGTAATTATTATGTGATGTTGAGCAATATCCCAGTTGGAATTAAATCATCTACTGGAAATGGGCCAACCGATACTGGCAATACAGGTACTTACGAACCAAGCAATATTGGCGATGTGAACGAAGAAGACCATGGTGCGATGTTGAATAACCGCATTTACAGTCAAGTTGTCCATTTAGTTGCCAATCTTTTGCCAATCAATGACGGTGATACAGACAACAATACCAATTTAACAATTGATTTTGGTTTGTATGTCCCACAAGTATTGCCTACTTTGAGTCTTGGAAACTTGGTTTGGAACGATGCTAATAATGACGGTATCAAAGATGCCAACGAAAGTGGCATTCCAAATGTTCGTTTAGGACTTTACAAATTGGGCGCGGATGGGTTATCGAATACCGCAGATGATGTTCAAGTGACGATTACGACGACATCGGCGAATGGTAATTATTTGTTTACGAATTTAAATGAAGGAACGTATTTCGTAAAAGTGTTGAGTGGCGTGCCAGCAGGCATGTATTCATCTACAGGAGACGGTGCAACCGATACCGATGGTATTGGTGGATACGAACCTGCGAATATCGGAGACGTAAACAATAAAGATCATGGTACGGATTTGAATGATATTACATTCAGCAATAATATTGAATTAACCTTCAATAGCGAACCAACAACAGACGGTGACACCGATACCAATACAAACTTAACAGTTGATTTTGGTTTCTACGCACCACAAGTGCCGCAACGTTTGACGTTTGGTAATTCAGTTTGGAATGATGCGAATAATAATGGTATCAAAGAAGCCACTGAAACAGGTTTGGCAGATGTTACTTTAGTATTGTGCAGCGTTGGAAATGATGGACGCAAAGGTACCGCAGATGATGTGGCAATTGATACGACGACGACCAATGGAAATGGTAATTATCTATTCACCGATTTGTCCGCAGGCAGCTATTTTGTGAAAATCAAAGCAGGATTGCCACAAGGCATGGTGAGTTCCACAGGAGACGGTGTTTCGGATATGGACGGTCAAGGCGCGTATGAACCAAGTACAGTGGGGGATGCTGATGGCAGAGACCATGGTTCGCAGAACGCAGACGGTATCACAAGCGGTATTATCGAATTGACGGTAGGCGGAGAGCCAGTCAATGACGGTGACACAGATGCAAATACCAATTTGACGGTTGATTTAGGATTCTATCGTCCTGTACCACCTGTTTTGAGCATTGGAAATTTGGTTTGGAATGATGCCAATAATAATGGAAAACGCGATGCAGGGGAGTCTGGTTTAGAAGACATTGAAATTTTATTGTGCAATGTTGGAAATGACGGTATAAGAGGCACAGCCGATGATGTTCGCGTTGATTCTTTATTGACGGATGCGAATGGAGGTTATTTGTTTACAAACGTACCCGCAGGTAACTATGCTGTAAAAGTGAAATTTGGAGTGCCAACAGGCATGCGCAGTTCCACAGGCAATGGTATCTATGATAGAACGGGTGTGGGTGCTTATGAGCCAGGTGTGACGAATACCAATAATGATGAAGACCATGGTACGCAAATCGGCGGTGGTTTGGAAGCAGTGAGTGGTGTTTTCAACCTTGCGCCGAATACACAACCGATTACAGACGGTGATAACAGTCCACACACGAATTTGACCATTGATTTTGGTTTCTATGTTCCACAATCCTTGCCACAATTGAGTTTGGGTAATTCGGTTTGGAATGATGCCAACAACAATGGTATCAAAGATGCTGGAGAAGCGGGTGTTGCGAATGTGATTGTTCAATTATTCCGTCCAGGATTGGATGGCGTGATTGGGACACCAGATGACATAACAATGTTTAAGGACACAACGGATGCAACAGGTACGTATCTTTTTAACGGTTTGAGTGCGAATGATTACTATGTGAAATTGATTGCAGGCATTCCAACAGGTATGCGCAGTTCAACAGGTAACGGTATCACAGACACTTTATACACGGGACCATACGAACCAGGTGTGAATACGGATTTGAATAATAGAGACCATGGTACTCGGTCTGGTACAACCATTATCAGTAAAATCGTTACGTTAACGGTTGGTGGTGAACCTATTAATGATGGTGATACAGACCCGAATACGAATTTAACCCTTGATTTTGGTTTATACAAACCACAAACGTTGAATCCAGTCTTAAAATTGGGTAATTTAGTTTGGTTTGATGAAAACAACAATGGTAAAAAAGAGGCAACTGAAGAAGGGATTCCGGGCGTAGAAGTGATTTTATACAAAGTGGGTGCAGATGGTCAACGCGGTACGGCGGATGATGTAGAAGTGGGCAGACAATTGACCAATTTAACAGGTAATTATTTATTCTCTGCTTTAACGGCGGGTGATTATTTTGTTAAATTAAACAATGGTCTTCAAACCTTAGCATCTTCAACAGGTGACGGCAGGTATGATTTGGATGGAGCAGGTGCTTACGAACCAAGTAACATTGGCAAAATCAACAATCAAGACCATGGTACACAACAAGGCAATACCATTGTAAGTCAAGTGATTACACTAACCGTCAATGGCGAACCAACGAATGATGGCGATGCCAATTCTAACACGAATTTAACAGCCGATTTCGGTTTGTACAAATTAGTACTGAATGGTGTTTTTGACTTAGCCTTGATTGATAGATTGGGCGATAACGAAGACATCTATGCAAGAGAAGGCGATACAGTCAAGTTTACAATGGTTGTATTGAATCAAGGAACGCGTGATGCTTATGACGTAAAAGTGAAAAATTATTTGCCATCGACGATGAAATTCTACCCGAATTTGAATACGGCAGCCCGCACGAATAATGCAACTAATTGGGCAACGGATACAACAACGGTGATTCCATTCATAAGAGCAGGTGATTCAGTTAAAATTAATATATGTGTTGTGGCTGCACCGTTAGTCATCAATAAAATGATGGTTCACAAAGCAGAAATCATGTTTGCCACAGACCAATTGAATGGCGTAGTCAATACGCAAGATGTGGATTCTAAGGCAGATAATAATCCAAGTAATGATGTGGTTGGCGGTGATAATGTTATCAACAATCGCAATAATGACGAAGATGACCATGATTATGCAGGAGTGGTAGCGATTCGTAATTTTGACCCACTTGGTTACATTTACTGCGATAAGACGAAGGTGATTGTGAAAGGCGGTACGATAAACGTCACGGGACCAGGTTTGGTGTTCATTCACCATGATGGACATGATGGTTTCTACCAATGGTGGACGGATGGTACGCCAGGACTTTATACCATGACTTACTCGCATCCAGCAGGATACCCGATGAGTACGCGCCATTTGCCAGCAGGCTCTTTCCTTGACCCGACTGGTTTAGACGGTTCGCCAAGCGATAGAGACGGTTTGACAGACAGTTTATACACATTAGGTTCGATAGCGAATGCAACAGAGACGTATTTAGCAGATACATCGTTTGCAGCAAATCCATACTACTTGAAGTTTGAATTGGAAACGGGAGACCCTTTCATCAATTTCAATAACATTCCTGTACAATGCGGTTTGATTGGTACCTTGGTTTTTGTGGATTTGGATAATAACAATTTGTTGAGCAATAGAGATGTATTATTGGACAATGTTCGTGTTGATTTATTTGAATGCGGCAATCCAATTGATATTTTAGCAACAGGCAGAACAGAAGATGGGCGTTGGAATTTTGACGGTTTGGTGGCAAATCAATATACCGTTCGATTTACAGCACCAGCAGGTTATGAAGTTGTGACGGCAAATGTTGGCTCAAGCGAATTAACCGACAGTGATGTAGACCCATCGAATGGATTTACGGCTTGTATTCCATTAGCTTATGGACAATGTGATACGATTCATGCAAGATTAGGCTTAAGAGCGATTGCAGGTTTTTGTACTACACCAGTCGTAACTTCGAGAACAGGTAATTTATCCACTTGTACGCAGGGCGGTGTTCAAAATGTGATGATTCGCCTTGACCAACCGATTGCAAATTATTCGATAGTGGGCAGTGCAGGATACCGAAATGTGGTGGTTAGTGGACAAACGATTCGTTTTGAAAGTATTTTAAATGGTAATTTCAATAACATTAGTGTCAATCTAACAACGCCGAACGGTTGTACGGTAACAGAGAATTTTACCTACGAATTGGCAAATGTGCCTGTAGCGAACTTTACAGTGATAGAGCCATTCTGTCGCGGCGAAGAAGTGAAAATTATCTTTACAGGACGTTCCACCGCAGGTGCGCAATTGAATTACAGTTTGAATGGTGCAAGAGTGGTTCGTCGCAGTGCAGGCACTGCAACAAGACCCGCAGGCGATACAACCGTAGTGGTTTGGGATGAATATGGTGGCAAAGTCCTTCGTTTAGATGTAAACGATGGCGGTTGTACCGATGCTAAAACGGTTAGTATTTTGATTAAAAAAGCATTGAGAACCGATGTGATTAAGAAAGATACGACGATTTGTCCAAATACATGTGTGGTGTTGAGAACGACTGCTGCGAATAACAATATTATTTGTACGCACAATTGGCTTACCGTTCAAGGGGATTCTGTTGGTTTAAATGCAACTTACATTCCTGAACCGACGGCTTGTGTCACCAGAACGACTACTTATGTTTTAAGTGTAGTCGATGTAAATAGTTGTCATTCAAACGATACCGTTACCATTAGAGTAAGAGATACAGCGAATTTAGTGTTCAGTGGTGTGCCAAGTGATGTAACGATGTATTGTGGTGCAATCATTGCAGCTCCAAGCACTGTAACAGGCAGAGATACTTCATTGAATACAAATCGCCCTGTGACAATGACGGAACGCCGAGTGAATCGCGCTTGTGGATACGATTTGATTCGAACTTGGACGACAACCGACACTTGCGGACGTTCGATTTCAAAATCTCAAACGATTGCAGTCCGCGATACACAACGCCCTGTTTTTGGACGGGTTCAGAATCCTGTGTATGTAACTTGTGGTCAGCCGTTCCCAGCATCGGCGATTCCGACAGCGACAGACGCATGTAGTGATGTAACGGTGACGTTATTAAGAAGCGATACAACAGGTGCCTGTACGATGAAACGGACTTGGTTGGCAACGGATGCTTGTGGTAACACTGCTACGACAGGTCAAATCATCCTTTTATTGGATACGGTGAAACCAACGATTCGATTAGTACACCCGATGTTAGCAGGGGTTCGGAACGGAGATACGATGACGATGGATTGTGGCAACATGAGAATTTTCAATCCAGAAGATGCGGTTGCAACAGATAATTGTGATGCACGTCCGACGATGGAATTTGTGGATTTGAGTAGAAGATTTGGTACTTGTGCAAGAGATGGTTACACGTTATTGATGGAATGCGCTTGGAAAGCGACAGATGCTTGTGGAAATGTTGCGTTTTATAAATTCTTTATAAAAATGACGGATAACCAAGTGCCTGTTTTAAGCAATAACATTCCAAGAGATACCGCAATCAGTTTGTTACAAGGACAACGGATTCCAACGGCACCGACGAATATTACAGCAACAGACAATTGTACCGATAACGTTCAAGTGACTTTGGCAGAAACGCAAACCCCAACAGCAGGTGGTTATATTTTGACACGGACTTGGACAGCGACCGACCAATGTGGCAATGCCGCAACAGGTGGTCAACGTATCACGGTCTTGACAGGATGTACCTTACCAGCAGCGACTGCCGCAACAACGGCTTCTAATTGTGGTGCAGCTAACGGAACGGTCACATTAGCGATAGACAATGCAGCCAATTATCGTTTTGTGTGGAGCGCAGGCATTGCAGGCGCGACAAGCAATAACAGAATTGGTTTAACACCAGGTCAATACAGTGTAAGAGTTCAACGGTTGAGTGATACTGCTTGTATGCAAATCTTGAATTTCACGATAGCGAATGATGGCACAGGCTGTTGCAGCAACTTTATTGCAGCGACCGCAGTAGTCCGAACGCTCAATGACTGTGTGACGAACATAGCTTCAACAGCAGAAGTTTGTGTCGAAATTCCAGGCAATCAGATTACAGGTTACACGATTATAGATAATGGCAGACCTTACAATGGTGGTTTTGGTTTATGTGCAGCTGGTTCAACCATGCGTTTCAACGCAGGTGACCATACGGTGATTTTCACAAAACCTGACGGTTGTAAAGACACATTGAGTGTGACGGTAAACTGTGTTCAAGAGTTTCAAGTAGAACGGAGTATCGTAGCACAGCAAACGGGTACTTGGTGTCCATCGGAATTGGGCTTGAATCAAACGTTTGTAGGGATTGAAAATCAATGTCCTACTTCATCAGGCACGAATGTTCGATACAGCATCAACCCTGTAACGCGTTGTGTAACGTACACAGGTTTAACGAGAGGACTTGATACCGCGTGTTTATTGTTGAGAGCATCCGACGGACGGAATGTGTTAGTGCGTTTATTGGTGAATACAGGAGCTTGTTTCCAAAACATCGTCGCACAAGATACGATTCCAGCGTTTTCGGCTTGTGTGAGCGATTCGGTGAAAGCCTGTTTTGATATACCATTAGACAGTATGGTGAATTACGTCTTATTGTCGGATGGTTATCCATACACATCGCGTTTTGAAGGTTGTAAATACGATACAACGTATGCTTATACCTACTTTACAGTGCCGGGTCGTGGTAATTCGGGACCTTATCGGGTGGATTCATGGATGATGAACGGACGTGCTTATAGTGGCGTTGTAGCAAACATCAATGTTTTGGTCGATTCGATGAATCGGTGGGATGTTGGCGGCAATTGGCGGATGAATAGCGGTACAATGACCATTGTAGGCGGTAATCATAACAACAATTACGCGACGATGAAAATTACGAAAATCAATACAGGAGCATTCGCGCTCTTAAATTTGAATCGCAATTTGATACCGAAAGCAACGATGATATGGGTGAAAACGGGCAGACATACGTTAACATTCATTGACAACCGCACAGGATGTATGGATACAGCAGTCGTTTTAGGTGCCTGTGTCAATCCATCAACGGTACAACGGACGATTAATGTAGGTCAAAGTGAGACATTCTGTTTAGATCGCACTGAATTATTGGGCAATCGCTACACAAGTCGTGCGATTAGTTCGATACCGATTGCGAATGTCAATTACAGTTTGAATCCGATGACCCATTGTGTTACATTTACAGGATTAGCGGTAGGCAGCCAAACGGCTTCATTTGTGATGTGTGACCAATACGGCATTTGCGATACGACTTATTTCGCGGTGAATGTTCGCATCGGTTTAAGGATTCCGACCAATGTACCTGTGGCACAAGATGATTCTGCAACTACGACGATGGGCAGACCTGTGGTTATCAATGTGTTGCGCAATGATGCAACGTTTACAAACGCGGGTACAGCACCGCCATCTGTAACGATGTTGTTGCAACCACAACATGGCACCGTGTCTGTGAATAACTTAGGACAAATCTTGTACATGCCAGATGCGAATTATTGTGGTTCCGTAACAGACCGATTGATGTATGTGGTTTGTAATGGACGCGGGTGCGATACTGCTATGGTTCGGATTTGGGTACAATGTCCGACGGTGAGAGTAAATAATGGTTTCTCTCCGAATGGAGACGGTATCAATGATTCATTTACCATTGAAGGCTTGGAAAATTATCCAAATCACAAATTGCAAGTATTCAATCGTTGGGGAACTGAGATTTACAATGCAGTACAATACAAAGGCAACTGGGAAGGTTTCTGGGATAATACAAATTTGCCAGAAGGAACGTATTTCTACATCTTAGATTTAGGGGACGGCGAGAAACCAAAATCAGGGTATGTGCAGATACAACGATAGACGATAAATGAAATTCAATAATTGAAAGGCAACGCCGCAGGAGTACGCTCCTGCGGCGTTTTGCTTTTTGGGGGACTTTACGTAAGTCCCTTTACTTGATTGCCATACACTTTATAAACGCGTTCAATTTCTTCTTTATACGCTCGATATTGTTCAGCCGATATTTTAGCTCGAATGGTTTCTAAGAATTGCGATAATTTTTGATATTCCGAATCACTCAAATAATTATCTTCCAAAAAAACATCTACCAATTGTAAAAAACTTTGATTCATATCGCGGGTGATTTCCATCGTCCGCATCTTATCTTCCAACGAATCATAAAAAAAGGACGCTTCTGAATAATTCACTTTTTGTTGTAAAACCAATTGTTCAAATTCTCGTTTCAATAAATTGACATTGCCCAGAACATTGTCATAATCGCGCTTTTTATGTTCAAAATCAAGGGATAACATATGTATTTTATCGGTATATTCTTTAATATATCGATGTCTTCTGCGCACGAAAAGCCAGCCAAAAAGCCCTGTAACTAAGGCAAAAGTTCCAGCAACTGCAAATTCATTGAGCGCACCTGCTTGCCGCAAAAAATCCAAAAATTGAAAAATGGGGCTTGAATGTTGTTTTTTTCCCTTCGTTCTA
Organism: Bacteroidota bacterium; assembly: GCA_039804385.1. GTDB lineage: Bacteria > Bacteroidota > Bacteroidia > Chitinophagales > Saprospiraceae > JAAFJT01. Next base: position 2,878 of record JBDLWG010000134.1, on the reverse strand, counting down.
ATCGTATAGAAAATAGGTTTAAAATCCTGAACATTCAATTCTTTCGCAGGTCGGAACGCATTGACATGTTGAATAAAGGTATTTTGGATTTTAATAAAATCGTCTTTACAATACATTTTCCGAATATCGCACCATTGCCCTAATTGATGTCCTTTTCCATATTGATTTTCAATCAATTCATTAGTGCGAATGAAAAAATAAACCAATCGTTTCATATTCGGTGTATCTTGCAACGCAGCCAATTGTTTTTTCGATTTTTCAACGGCACTCATCAAGGCTTTGTCCGTAGGTTTTTGGGCTAATTCCGCCATTTGTTTCGGAATCATTTGTTTTACTTTTGCCAATTGCTCTCGAAGGGCTAAAATCAATTCGCCATGATTGACTTCCAACATTTCCTGTCCACCAAATCGTTTGAAATGTTCATTATTCAACTCGATTTTAGAGCTAACGCCCGTATGCGTCAGGCATAATAAATAAAAATTATCTGGAATATGAATCGTATCTTTATCAAAAATCACAGGCAAACGCGGTTCATCCAATTTCTGCCACAATTCGGGTCCAAACAAGGTTTCAGGATTGATTTTATCAAAATCATCAATCACACAAACAAATTTTTGATTGGGATTTTTCAAACAAGTATCCCAAAATTTCAATAATTTGCCTTTTTTGAAATGCCCTTGTTCATCGAATTGTCCAATAAATCGTTTGTTATATTCCAAATCAAATTGGGGCGCACATAAAATGTCCAATCGATGCGATTTATCAGTGGTTGCAATCAACGCAGCGATTTTGGACAATAGGGTGGTGTTGCCTACGCCCGAAACGCCCGACATTAAAATCACTTTTTTGTTTACAACTAAATTGAAATATTGTTGGAATTTAGAAAAGGACATGGTTGGCACATACGGTTTTGCAATCAACTTGAAAGCCGTCGAATCATCCGCAAATTTTTTTTGATGAAACGTTTCATACAAAACTTGTAAGGAATCCGCCGATTTATCTAAGGTCAAATAATCTTTGCCGAGTTGCGCATCCAAATCTTTCCAAAGCGGGTCATCTTCATTTTTGAAACCCACATAAAAGGCGGCAATGATGCCAAGCAATAGCGGACATACCCAAATATAATAAGGGTATATTTTTTTTAAAAACTTAAAGTTGGGCATTTTTTGAGTATGTTTGTAAATGAATATTGAGTAGTGGTTGTCCATTTAAAGGGTCAAATGTAGTATTTTATATGGAACATCTTTTTTTTTTTGAAACTTTTTTTTGTGCAAACGCTCAACACAATTAATTACGTCTTAATTTTGTATTTTTATTGTTAACAAGCTATTGATTTACCCACTATTTTTTTTCTATGAAAAAGGATTTGCTGTTTTTGATTGGACTTTTATGCCTAATAAATCATGCTTTTGCACAAACAAGTGAGACGTTTGAGTCTAAACGATGGTATAAAGAATTGTCTCCTAAAATCGCTCCAACCCATTACGCCACTGCCAAAGAACAAGCTCCTGCCATGGTTTTGGGCATGCGCAGTGACGCGCCGAATCCAACTTTAATTGCCTTGCTGCGACATCCCGAATTGGGCTGGGTGATTTTGGATTTAGGCAATGATCATCACGGTTTTAATTGGATTTACGGGGCTGCCGAACCCGAAAGTGGTCATATCCTGCTTTTTCTACAAAATTTGACGAATGGCCCACAACCGAAATTCATTACATTTGTTAGTGAAGACAAAGGTTTGACGTTTCAACGCGGGGGCGATTTGCGTTTGCCAACAGGTAATGCAGAAGTACGGGTGTTGAGTGTGGATAAAAAGGGCAAAGGTTTCGTAACCGTGCGCGTCGATGAAGACAACACTGTTAATCATAAAAAGGCAAGTTTTTTCACATTTTCGACCAAGGATGGTGGTAAAAACTGGTCTATTCCCGAAACCAATCCCAATATTTCTACGGAAACGGTTCAAGATAGCGCAACAGGTTTTGAGGGTATTATGAAAATTATAGGCAATAATTAAAGGAAATAAACTTTCAGAGGGCGTTATTTTTGTTAAAATGATTTTTTTTGCAAAAAAAATCATTTTAACAAAAATAACGCCCTCTACCGCCTTCCTGTGGCGTAATTCTTCCTCAAATGTTATTTGTGAAAGAATATGAATTATTATTAAAATTAATGTAAAACATGTCGCAATACAAAGATGTACGCAATCATCAAAATATTGATTTTACAAACCTCAACACCCACCCATACAATATTATGATGATATTGTTGCTGGCAGGTTTGACGATGATTTTCGTTGGTTTATCGGGCGCGTATTTATATACACGCTTCTATACACACGAACCGCCGATAAAAATGCCCCTCCTTTTCTTGATAAACACCGCCGTTTTGATGGCAAGCAGTTGGGTATTGCGCAAATCTAAAACATTTTATTTGAATGATGACACCGAAGGTTATCAACGAACCCTATTGACGACCCTCACTTTAACCCTTTTGTTTGTAATGCTCCAATTTTTGGCATGGAAACAGCTTTGGATTCAAAACCCAAACATTGGTGCAGGCAATATGCGTTCTTACATATATGCGATTTCCATCATTCACTTTTTACATATTTTGGGTGGTTTGCCGTTTTTTATAATATTTACCTTCAATGCTTACATGCGATTGCGCGAACCAGTGAGCGTATTAGTGTATTTTAGTGACCCTTTAAAACAATTGAAATTAAAATTATTAACGATGTATTGGCGATTTTTAGACCTACTTTGGTTATACTTAGTTGTTTTTTTCTGGGCAAATTACTTTATCCGAATTTAGAATCAATTTAAATTAAGGCAATATTATACTACCAATGTTATAAAAAATGACGGCAAAGTTTTACCTT
>JBDLWG010000133.1:0-13404 GCA_039804385.1 Bacteroidota bacterium | reverse complement strand
ATTTTTTTGCAAAAAAATCAAAAAAACAAAACACATCTCTCTCCAAAGGGTCTTTTTATATTAAAACTATTTCGAACTTAACAAAGTCAAGGTATACAGCTAACTATTCAAAGTTTACTGAGAATGATGCCTACAAAAACAATGAATTATCAAAAATTTAGCATTTTTTTTGCAAAACCCAATAGATTATTTTTACTTTTAGCAATTCTATTAGTTGCCTATGTCCGACTCCGCTTATTAGACATTCCCTTTGAGCGCGATGAAGGAGAATATGCGTATGCAGGACAATCCATTTTACAAGGGTTGTTGCCTTACCGCGATTTTTATAATATGAAAATGCCTGGTACTTATTTTGCATTTGCCTTGATAATCAAATACTTAGGTCATCATGCAATTGCCATTCGGTTTGCAACAATGTGTATCAATTTCTTTAATGCAGGATTGGTCTATTTGATTGCCAAAACAAAATTGAAAGCAGATGAAAGTATCATTGCACCATCCGTGTATTTATTGTTAAGCCTTACTTATGAAGCACAAGGTTGGGTTTCAAATTCAGAACATTTTGTTTTGTTGCCAGCCTTGATAGGTATTTATCTGTTATCCAATGTTGAAAAAAACGAAATTTCAAAGCCAAATTTCTTATTAACTTGCGCAGGCATTGCCTTGATGTCCGCTTTTCTAACCAAACAACATGCTTTTGGCTATCTCCTCTTTGCAGCTCTTTGGATTGGTTTCATTAGTTTAGAGTCTCCTAAAACGTTCCATTTTAGTAATTTAATCAATAGCTCCTTTCTAAAAACGCTCATAACTCGCTACTTTTTTTTCGGAATCGGTTGTTTATTGCCAACAATCGCGTTAAGCGGATATTTATACAAGAATCATCTATTTGAACCTTTTTATTTTTTAACATTCAAATATGCAGCTGCTTACACCTCCTTAATTTCGCCGCCCTTGAAATATATATCTAATTTTCGTCCTATTTTTTGGAATAGTTGTGTACACTGGATACTCTTTTTTGCAGCAATTCGAGTTTTAGTGTTACCGAAATGGGCAGATAAAATTGCTAAAAACAAGTCAGAATCCCTGCACTTACGCATATTTTTACTTTTATTCTTTGCATGTTCTTTTGCCTGTGTTTGTCCAGGAGGCTATTACCGCCCTCATTATTTTCAACTCATGTTTCCATCGGCAGCCTTATTAATCGCTTTGGGAATAGCAAGATGTTGCATTTTCTGGGCAAAAACCACTCAAAAATGGCAATTAAACCCTGTAAAATTACAAATAATGGGATTTTGTGCCTTTATCCTTGCCCAATTTGGGTATCTTTTTCTTTGGTCTCCTAATGAAATTATGTTGAATATGTACGATGGAGACGTATGTACAGACATGCGCTCAATTGGCAAGATGCTCCCTAACCTAACAGACTCGAATGATAAAATCGGAATTCTTGGAGGCGAGCCTCAAGTTTATTTTTATGCCAATCGAATGGCTTCTACGGGTTTCCTATATCATTATCCATTGATAGAACATCAGCCCTATGCTATTCCTATGTCCAAACAATTCGTAACAGAAACAGAAAAAGCTCGTCCAAAAATTTTTATTTACAGCTATCAAATTAATAGTAAAACCCATAATCAAGTCACTTCCAATTATTTAAATCATTGGAAAAAACAATTTTGCAATGATTATGATATGATTGGCAAAATATATAAAGATTTGTCCAAACCATTTTCGCCACCAGATTTGCGTTGGAAACATTTAAATCAAGATATATCCAGTGATTCTTGCGTCGTTACAGAGATTTTCAAACGAAAATCACCCTAAAACACTTATTAAAAACTTTGTATTTAAATGATTAGAAGCAATAAAAGGGCATGCACCAAAGTTAGTAGTCGGGAAATAAATTTCTCGACTACTAACTTTGGTGCATGCCCCAGTAAAATTTCACATAGTGCATTAAAAATCAATGTTATGTGAATCCTGTAAAACTATGATTTCTAACTTATTTCATTAATTCAGAAATAACGACCACACCATTGGTTTGAGGCGATTGTTTACTCATTTTCACCGTTTTACCTGCTGCAATCCAGTAAGTTGAAATCGTTTGACCGTCGGTTGAAGTACTTTCGACTTTCAAGGCATCAAAACTTCCCGCAGGCACATTGACCATTTCTTTATCAGAAACTTTCAAATTATGCGCTGTAAGTTGTTGTCTATCCGCATCAAACGTTTTATAAGAAAACTTCAAACCTGCTGTTAGCGGCATCGCGCCCAATATCAAATCCAAACCTGCGCCTTCTGAAAGGACTTTCTCATCGGTTGGATACGATTCTTCTCTCGTACCAGCCTCATCCATAATTTTACTCCGCATCAAACTTGGCTCGTAAGCTAAAACCATGCGTTTTTCGCCGATTTCAGTTTCTCGTTGCACAGGTTTGAATGTTTTTCGCTCCAAAGTATTGACATCCGACGTTTTTTGATTGCCCGATTTCGACACTTCTGTAATTTTCCACCGATTGCCTTCTGCTTTGACCTCTCTAAGCAATTCCGTTTCAATCGGTGTTTCTTGATTATTTGCCCGTACCGTTACATGATATTTAAAAGTCCCTTCTGCTAAATCCGTAGTAGATTGTAACATTTCACCTATATTTGAAAATCGGTCATTCCCATTTTGCTCACTTACAACGGTTTCTGATTGAACCACCACCTTTGAGTCCGTCATTTTGACATTCACATCTTGCTCCTGCGGTGTGGTAGTCACTTTTTCAGTTATTTTTTCGGTTCTTTTACCATGTTCATCAATAGTTACTTCGACCTTTTTTTCTGTTCTGGTCACTTCGGATTGGGTTACAACAGGTGCTGATTTTACAATTGTTTCCGTTTTTGTAACACTTGGCATATTTTCAACTACTGTTTCTGTTTTAGTAACAGTAGGTTGTGCCATTTTCACCGCTTCCACTTTTTCCAAAACGGTCTCTGTTTTTGTAACACTTGGCATATTTTCAACTTTCGTTTCTGTCTTTGTAACATTAGGTTGTGCCAGTTTCATATCTTCTACTTTCGTAATCGTTGATTTCATCTCTTCGACTTTATCAACTAACACTTCTCCTTTGGTCGTTCTTTGCATATTTTCAACTTTCGTTTCCACTTTTGTTGCAGCCGGTTGTGTCCTTTTTACGTCCTCAACCTTCGTTACAACGCTTTTCATGTCTTCTACTTTCTCCACAACAGCCTCCGTTTTTGAAACACTCGGCATATTTTCAACAACTATTTCGGTTTTTGTTATCGCAGGTTGCGTCATTTTCATTTCCTCCACTTTCATTTCGGTTTTTGTTACCGCAGGTTGCGCCATTTCCTTTGTAGCAGCAGATTCCGACATTTTAGCCCGCTCCATTGCTTTTTCTACCTTCATAGGCTGCACTTTCATACCCATTGTTTCACCACTTTTTGCCATGGCGGGTGGCGCGTAAACAGGTTGTGGAGCTACAACAACAGGCATTTCTGGTGCTTTTTTAGCACTCGCACCTGCCATTTTTGTCGCATCTGTTTGGGCATTTGCCAATGCAACGGTTTGAATATCAACGGTTATCTCCGCCAATCGTTGCGCAATTTCGGGTGTTATCTCCTCTTGAAAACGCCCCCCTAAATATTGAGCCATGAACCGTTCCGATGCCGCCAATGCTGCCATATTATTCACAGGACGCGCAAAACCATGTCCTTCATCCATCGCACAAAGGTATTCAACAGGAATTTTATTATCCCGCATTGCCACCACAATTTGGTCAGCCTCCGATTTTTTTACACGCGGATCATTCGCACCTTGAATAATCATCAAAGGTGTTTTGATATTTGCCACATGATTCAAAGGAGATTGTTTTTCCAAAAGGGCTTTACCTGCTTCATTCGTCGGGTCACCCATGCGCAAATGAAACATCGTGCGTCCCGCTTCCCAATAAGGTGGAATCGTTGCCAATAAAGTATTCAAATTAGAAGGTGCCACTTCTGCAACTGCCGCTTTATACACATCAGGCGTAAAAGTAACCCCTGCCAAAGTCGCATAACCACCGTATGAACCACCTGTAATCCCCACTTTATCCTTATTCACAATCCCTTTTTCAACCAAATGTTTCACGCCCCAAGTAATATCATCTTGCATTCTATCGCCCCACTGCTTATTGCCTGCATCCATAAAACGCTTGCCATAACCTGTCGAGCCTCTAAAATTCATGCTTAAAACCGCATAACCCCGATTTGCCCAAAATTGCGCATACCGATTATAGCCCCAATAATCACGCGCCCAAGGTCCGCCATGTGGAACCACCATCAATGGTAAATTCGTAGCGACTTTACCTCTTGGAGTCGTCAAATAGGCAGGAATTTCTAATCCATCCACAGACGGATAAGTAATCGCCATCATTTGAGCCAATTGTTCAGGCTTCAATTTAGGACGCGGGCGATATTGGAATGTAATTTTCTTCGTTGTGCGGTCTAATAAATGGATTTCACCAGGGTCTGTATCCGAATAAACCGATATTAACCATTGATTTTCCATCGCATCCGCATTGACCAATTGCACTTCTTTGTCCATGAAACGCGATTTTAATAAATTATAATCGGCTTCAAATAACTTATTTTTCCAATAAATACGCGGTTTTAAATCAAAATAGCGGGTCGAAACAAGTTCCCGACTGGCTTCCGAGAAAAAAGCTTCCTCAAAATCCACTTTATTATCAGGGTCTGTTTCCACCAACGTTTCATTGCCTGTAGCAGGGTCAAGCAACATCAGACGCGTAAAATTGTTTTCCAAACCATGATTGGAAACCATATACACATGCTTATTGTCCTTGTCAAAAGCAAGCGTGTAGGCTTGTTCTAACGCACCACAATCATAAATTTTAATCATATTATCAGGTTCAACCCGCAAAATATCGGTGGTTCCATCTTCATTGGTGCGGCTTGCTAAACGCAAGTTTTCATCCCAATCGAACGTCCAATCCGTAATACGGTCTTTGTTTTCACGCAATAATTTACGCGCTCCTGATGCAATATTGATTTCGTACAGATTGTGCCAAGCAGGGTCTGTGTCATTCAACCCGACTCGAATCACATTCGGGTCTTTTTTCGAGACATTGTAAATGTATGCCCGAACATTTTTTATATCTGTCAAATCCCGCGCTATCGGTACGCCCTCTTTATCAGGCGCGTCCATCGGATTCACCGCATAAAGGTGGAAATTTTCATCGCCTTTTTTGTCCTGTACGTATAACAAATATTTGCTATCCGAAGTCCAAAAGTAGTGTCGAATCGGACGACTATCGGCTGTCACCACCCGAGCAGCATCAAAAGGCTCATTAACTTGTTTCACCCAAATATTCATTTCACCCATATAAGGTTTCGTGAAAGACAGCATTTTGCCATCAGGTGAAAGTTGTCCGCCAGCAATTTGCGGATTATCAAAAAAATGTTCTCTCGGAATTAATGGAATATCTTGCGCGAAGAGTTCCGAACTGCTTAGAGCCGAGAGCAAAATCAGGAAGAATGTGCTTCTCATAAATGGTTTTGTTTTTTGTAACTAAATAACGGTACAGCATGTACCAAGCGCAAAAGTAAACCTTAAAATTAGACTGCCAAATTTTTTTACACTTTATTTATGACATTTTTTATTTTAATATAATTACGGTTTTTATAACAAAAAGTTTAAAATATATTAAAAAAGGCAAACGTAAACTACATTACATTTGCCTTGCCCGACGATTTTATTTTCTTGTGATATATGTAAAGATTTTGGTATCAATAGGTTATCGGTTTTATTAAAAATTGAATTATAAAATTCGTTTCAATGCGTTGTGACTCCTTTTAGTTTGCTACACCTTGAGTCAACTCGGTAATCATCACGGCATCATTCAGATGCGTCAACGTTGTCATGATTTTTACAGCCCTTCCTTTTTCAATCCAAAAAGTCGTCGCTTCATCGCCATTAATCGGTGTGAAAGCTACTTTGAACGCGTCAAAACTGCCCGCAGGAACCGTTACGCGTTCCATACCGATGACTTTCACTTGATTAATTTTAATTTGATGGCTTTGCGGATTGAACGTACGATAGTAACCAATAAAACCTTCGCGCAAGGGCAACGAACCAATCACTAAATCCAACCCCGCGCCATCGGTCAAAATCGGTTGCTCCGTTTGTAAAGCAATGATTCGGTCGATAGAGCCGCCTTGTACTTTGCCTTTAATGGCAGTGGGCGCGTAATCCAATTCAATTTTTAATTGACCATTTTCCAAAACCCTTTTAACAGGTTTCATACTCTTTTGGTCAATCGTGTTGATTTCCAATGAATTACCAAAAAGCGAAGCCGTTTTTTCTGAAATAACCCAATTGCCATTTTCAGATTTAATTTGACGCGTCATGTCCATACTCACAGGCAAACCATCTAATTGAATGGTGCTGCGATACTGGCAATTAGAGGCTGTCAAAACCGTCGTTGATGGCGGCATCGGCGCATTCAACTCAGCGTCCGTCGGGCGAATGACGGTTCTGCGAGTCGTGTGTGCGGCGGCTTCGGTTTCGTGGAAATCGGCTTTCGTAAGCGTATCAGCAAAACTGATATTTGAAAGTCGCTCACTCACAATAGATTCGCTCATCAAAGCAACACTGCTACTGACGGGCAAATATTGTGAAGGTGGTTGTGCCATCGCTAAATGCGGTGTCAACATTAAAAGTGGGACAACAAGCGATGTTGTTCTCATGGTAGTATGAATTTTATGATAAAATAGGGTTCAACACAGGGATAAATCCCTGCACGAAGGTACATACATCTTGAGCAATTCCGCAAGTTATTTTGCAAAAAAATATTTTTATTTATTTATTTATGGCAAAAATGAGATTTTAACAAATAATATTTTTAACCTATTTATCAAAAAAAATATACACAAAAATATATTAGTCGCTTATTGACAGAATTTTAAATATTCATAAAAAGTGTTTTGTATCTCCAACTACCCTTGTAGGTAGGTAACAAATTTCTCGTCAAAATAGGCTTCATTAAACCATGTTTGAATTGGAATCAATTCAAAATAGGGTTTTCCTGTAATCAATTTAAATTCTTCGCGCACATTTCCGCCTTTGAGTGCGATGATGCCGTTTGGAATCCCATGTTGTTGCTTTCTTTTCAACGACTTCAAACTCCATAAAGCTAATTTATCATACGTAGCAACCGCCCGCGTCACCACGAAGTCAAATTTTTCTTTTACTTCCTCAGAGCGCACCGCTAAAGCAGTCACATTTTTCAATTCGAGGGCGGTTGAAACCTCTTGCACCACCTTAATTTTCTTGGCAATACTGTCGGTCAAAACAAATTTTACATTCGGATATAAAATTGCCAACGGAATGCCCGGAAATCCACCGCCTGTTCCCAAGTCCAAAATCGCCGCCCCATCTCGAAAAGGGACGTATTTAGCAATCGCCAACGAATGCAAGACATGATGCAAATACAAATTATCCATATCCTTGCGCGAAATGACGTTAATTTTTGCATTCCAATCCATGTAAAGCGGCATCAACGCCTCAAATTGTTGTTTTTGCAAATCTGTTAAATTGGGAAAATAGGATAGTATCGATTCCATAAAAAATTGATTATCAATGGTTTAAAAATAAAAATCACCCATCATTGCGCCATGAAGCGTCAATAAGGGGCGAAGTTATAAAAATTTGAAGTTATTTAATTAATCTATTGTCCATTTCAATTTAATCATCCATTGCGTTTGCTCGATGTCTGTTTTCAACACAATTAATTTGATTTCAGCTTCTACGCCTCTATCATCTTTGTTAAAAAGGTGAGTCGCTTCTCCATTTTCATACACGACATGGAAATTGTCAGGCGAATAATTCGCATGCCTTTCGGTGCTGCCCGCCAAACGCGGATTGTAACCTGCAATCCGAAAACCATCGGTCAGCGTCTCCGTACGCATGTCTTGTTCAACAATTCGTTCACATTTGCATTGAAAATCGGTGAATTTCACTCGAAAAACACCTTTATCGCCTTTCATAATCAACATTCCTTCGTAATCTATCCCGTCAGCAGTCTGCCAACGAACCCCAAATGCCTGCAAATCAGCTGCTTCTAACGCTTTCAACTTTTGTTGAACCTTATCCAACCATTCTTTACCCCAACTATCATCAGGTTTCAAACGAAGCATTTTTGCAAAATCAGCTTCACATTTTTTATAATCTTCCAAAAACCAATACGCGTAACCGCGTTCTCCATACGCAGAAGCCCGATTTGGCTCCATTTCGAGTGCGAAATTGGCAAATTTGACCGCATCTTGATACAATTTTTGTTTATTTTTGATATTTGCAATGTTAGAAGTGTAAAGCGCGTCTTTCGGATTCAACAAACCTGCTTTTGAATAATTCCGAATCGCTTCGGTTTCATTGCCCATTTGAAATAAACAAAATGCTTTTTGTCCAAAATAAGCAGCATTCGTATCATCTATCAAAAGCGCATTGCCAATCATCGTTAACGCTTGTTTATACTCGCCTGCACCTGACAATTGAAGCGATTTTTCGTAATAATCATTCGCATCATAGGTCGGTTCTACCTTTTTTTCAACTTTTGGAGGCGTATTCGTACCATTTTTGGCAGCCATCCAACCCGACCGAATCGACTCTAAACGGCGAGCGCGTCCAGGATGACTGACATTGCCCTCCTCCGATTGCAAATACGACATGGCTGATTGTGCCTCCGCTAACGACGGACAACCCAATTTAAACATTACAAAACCAGAAAAGTAATCCGCTTGCAATTCATCTTGTGGAGAACCGCCTTCCAAAACATCGCCATTTAAATGGTGCGCAATTTCATGTGCCAAAATAGATTGCCAACTCCAAGTATTGCCCGTTTGTTTTTGAACATCGTATAAAAACTCATGGTCATAAAAAATATATCTTTTCAATGTACCGCTTTTAATACCAGGCAAATTGGTTGCAAAACAATTTTTCAAACCATTACATTGAATGACTTCAAATTTTTTGGCAACGCCATTAATTGCTACAATGTCTCGAATCGTTTTTTCGATAGATTCGTTTTTTTCGCTTGCTTCACAAAGGTCATCCTGCGTAAAACGAACATTATTACCCGCAAAAGAGCAACCTTTTAATTTGGCAGCTTGAGCCGCAAGGTTTTGACTTCCTAAAACAATCAAAACCAATAGATTACATACATTTCTTAATAACATAAAAATCATTTTAAGCGTGAATCAATTATGATGTGTTCTTATACTACGTATCGAAAGCAGCATCCATTAGTGACCGATTTTAGGTATTTTTTTTCAAAAAACTTTCTTTTTGCTCCCAAAAACCTATCTTTGTAAAGATTTTTAATAAAAAACAAGTGTAAACAATGATTTAGAGTTTGAAACCCATTCAAAAATAGCCTATTTTTAAAGTTAAAGCAATACCCAAAACTTATTATTTCAAACAAACATGGTGACAACCAACAAATTTTTGGGGACATTGATTTGTCTCCTTGCTGCCTTGACCGTCAAAGCCTTCTCCCTTACCACACCACCACTCGCTCTGGCAGCTGGTACGACCCTACCATTTGGGACAAAGGCGCAATCCCCACCAAATGGGACAAAGCAACCATTGCTATCGGCACAACCGTTACTCTTTTGGAGATGGAGCCAGCAGCCAGATATGTTAAATGTTTTTGGCATGATTCACGGCGAAGCCATTTTTTCGGCGGCGGATTTCGGATTCCAATGATATAAAATTATTTTTTAAATTTATACAAATAAGGTGCTTTGTTAGCTGCACCTGTCATTTTCTTTTCCAACCGTTCTAAAATATTCAAATTCAATATTTTACGTTGAAAATTGGTACGTAATAACGCCTCATTTAAAATCGTTTCATACAAATTTTGCAAATCCTGCATCGTAAAAACTTCAGGCAATAAGTTAAAACCTACTAAATCGCTATCCAATTTAGAACGCAATGTTTTCAAAGCACGCTCCACCATTTCCTGATGGTCAAAAGCCAATTCAGATAATTGATAAACATCATACCAATCACAACTATCGGATAAGACATCAGGGGTTGGTTTTACTTTCGTAAAATCCGTCAAAGCGTAATACCCAATTGACACAAATCGTTTTAATATCCAATCATTTTCATCTAAATCAATAGGAATTGTATTGAAATATCGTTTATGAATGGTGTCATCGGTTCGATTGGGTGCGCCAAAAGTATAAAATTGTTCCAAATAAATCTCTTTTACACCTGCCCGTTCCTGCAAAACCCGCTGTGCTGCCTCATTAAGACTTTCCGAAAGTTGCACAAATCCACCTGGAAGCATCTTGTTATAACTTCCTTTGGGTTGCAACAACAACACTTTTAATTGACTATCATGGAAACCAAAAATAACACAATCTACTGAAACAGAGGGCAATAAACCCGTTCCATGTCGAAAAATGGTCAAATCTATCTTATTTTGCATCCTTTTTTGATATTTTTTTGCAAAAATACGTTAAATATTTGGTTCGTAATAAAATGATTCGTACTATTGTATCATTTTGATACAATAAAGTTTTTCCATACCTATTTGTTTGATTTTAAAAGCAATGAAAAATTTAACAGTCTTTACGGCTACGCTTTTGAGCAGCCTCACAGGATTTGCGCAAGAAGCCACTCCCCTACCCCAATTGGGCAAAAGTCCTATCAAAGAAGTCATCAAGGCAATGACTTTGGACGAAAAAATTAAATTTGTCGTCGGAACTGGGATGCGCATGGGCGAAGTTGCACCTCCTGCAAAACCAGCAGCAGGTACACCCTCACCAATAGGTACGAATTTACCTGCTGCTGGTACGCCGCCACCACTAACAGCAGGTACGCCGCCAGCAGGTGCAGGTGCGCCGCCGCTAACAGGGATGCCTGCTGGTATTGAGTTTATGCCAACGGTGGGCAGTACGGAGACCAAAGTGGCTGGTGCAGCAGGCACTTTATCGGAGATTCCGCGACTGGGTATTCCTGCGATGGTGGTTGCAGATGGCCCTGCGGGGTTGAGAATCAGCCCAAAACGCAAGAATGATTCTACTCATACGTTCTATTGTACCGCTTTCCCAGTGGCAACTTTGTTGGCATCTTCTTGGGATACGGCGTTGGTTCAAAAAGTGGGCGCGGCGATTGGCAATGAGGTTCATGAATACGGCGTTGATATTTTATTGGCTCCGGGTATGAACATTCATCGGAATCCACTCGGCGGACGCAATTTTGAATATTACTCAGAAGACCCATTGGTGACTGGAAAAATCACGGCGGCGATGGTCAATGGCGTTCAATCGAATGGCGTTGGCGTTTCTATCAAACATTTTGCGGCAAATAATCAAGAAACGGAACGCAGCACCATCAATACGCTCGTCACGGAACGGACGATGCGCGAAATTTATTTGCAAGGATTCAAAATAGCGGTGCAATCATCCAATCCATGGACGGTGATGAGTTCTTATAACAAAATTAATGGGACGATGGCTTCGGAAAGTGTTGATTTATTAACCAACATTTTGCGTAAAGATTGGGGTTTTCAAGGTTTTGTGATGACCGATTGGTTTGGCGGCAAAAATCCTGTCGAACAAATGAAGGCTGGAAATGATTTATTGATGCCTGGTACGCCGTCTCAACTTAAAAAATTGGCAGAAGCCGTCGCTTCGGGTCAATTAAGTATGGACGTTTTGGATAACAATGTGGAACACATTTTAAACATTTTGTTAAAAACGCCAACTTTCCAAAAATACGCGTTTTCCAATCAACCTGATTTAAAAAGTCATGCTCAAATCGCTCGTGCTGCCGCCAGTGAAGGAATGGTTTTGTTGAAAAATGAGCAAAAAACATTGCCTTTTTCTCCTAAATTGCAAAAAATCGCGCTGTTTGGCAATACTTCTTATAACATGATTACGGGTGGAACAGGTAGCGGAGACGTAAATGAGGCTTATACCGTTTCAATGGTTCAAGGATTTTCAAATGCTAATTTGTTGATTGACAATACTTTAAAAGATTTATACGAACCTTATATTGATAAAGCGACGAAAGCATTTCCGAAGAAAAAAATGTTTTTTGAACCAGACCCTGTGATTCCAGAATATGAGTTGGATTTAAGCAAAATCGTTATTGCAGCAGAGGCAAATGAGGTTGCTGTACTTACGATTGGTCGCAATTCTGGTGAATTTTTAGATAGAAAATTAGAAGCCGATTATTATTTAACAGCAACGGAAAAGGATTTAATTAAAAACGTTTCAGAAATATTTCATGCCAAAGGTAAAAAAGTGGTGGTCTTATTAAATATTGGTGGCGTTATTGAAACAAATAGTTGGTCAATGTATCCAGATGCGATTTTATTGGCTTGGCAAGCAGGTCAGGAATCAGGCAATTCGATTGCGGACGTGTTGACAGGCAAAGTCAATCCATCAGGCAAATTGGCTACGACTTTTCCAAAAGATTATGGTCATGTGCCGTCCGCCAACCATTTTCCGGGTACGCCCAAAGAAAAACCGACAGAAGTTATATATAAAGAAGGAATTTATGTGGGCTATCGGTATTACGAAAGTTTTGCCGTGCCAGTGGCGTATGAATTTGGTTATGGACAATCTTATACCACTTTTAATTTTAAAAATTTAAAATTAAGTGATAAAAAATTTGGCAATCAATTAACCGTTACGGTGGATGTAACCAATACAGGAACGGTTGCAGGTAAAGAAGTGGTTCAATTGTACCTAACAGCACCGAGTAAAAAGTTAGTAAAACCAGCACAAGAATTGCGCGGTTTTGCTAAAACAAATTTATTACAACCCAATCAAACTCAAACGATTACGCTCGTGTTAGATGCTAAAAGTTTGACTTCTTTTGATGAAAAACAATCTGCTTGGGTAGCAGAAGCGGGCAAATATGGGATTAAAATAGGTTCATCTTCTCAAAAAATCCAACAAACAGGTACTTTTTCCTTAGAAAAAGAACGAATGGTTGAAAAAGAAAGTAAATCATTAGTACCAACCACACCAATTATGGAATTAAGGAAATAATGTTTGAATATATCTTTTATCAAAACCTTTCGAGTATTTGTTTACTTGAAAGGTTTTTTCTTTTAAAAGGCTTACCCACAATTCAAAATCATGTTCTATCTTGCACAAAAATTCTGAAAAGCAGAACAAAAATAATTGATTCATGGTCTCACAATTATCTCCGACCGCTATAATGGTCTTAATCGTGATTTATTTTTTGGGCTTGATAGGCATTGCCTTTCTTACCTCCAAAAATAGCGATAATCACTCTTTTTTCCTTGCCAATAAAAAATCGCCTTGGTATCTGATAGCGATTGGCATGATTGGTACGTCGATTTCGGGCGTAACGTTTAT
>JBDLWG010000132.1:0-4607 GCA_039804385.1 Bacteroidota bacterium | reverse complement strand
CGAATATCGCGTTTCGACGGCAAATCAAACATCAAATCGTTCATAATCGCTTCGCAAATAGACCGCAAACCGCGCGCACCGAGTTTATAATCCAATGCCGTTTGCGCAATATATTCGACTGCTTCCGCAGAAAATTGCAATTGAACACCTTCCAATTCAAACAATTTTTGATATTGTTTAATCAACGCATTTTTGGGTTTTACCAAAATTTGTTTTAAAGCCTCTACATCCAAGGGTTCTAAATACGCCACCACAGGTAATCGCCCAACCAACTCAGGTATCAACCCAAATCCTTTAATGTCTTGTGGACTAACGTATTGCAATAAATTATCTCGGTCAATTGCCGCTTTTTCTTCCACATCAAAACCAATTCCTTGTGAACCAATCCGCCGACCAATCACTTTTTCAATCCCGTCAAACGCGCCACCACAAATAAACAAAATGTTTTGAGTATTGACATTAATCAATTTTTGTTCAGGATGCTTGCGCCCACCATTCGGCGGCACTTGCACTTCCGTTCCTTCCAACATTTTCAACATCGCTTGTTGCACGCCTTCACCCGATACATCGCGGGTCAAGGACGGATTATCATTTTTACGGGCGATTTTGTCAATTTCATCAATATACACAATCCCGCGTTCCGCCGCTTTCACATTGTAATCGCAGACTTGCAACAACCGACTCAACATACTTTCTACATCTTCTCCAACATAACCTGCTTCTGTAAAAACCGTTGCATCTACAATCGCAAACGGAACATTTAGTAACTTTGCAATACTTTTAGCAATTAAAGTTTTGCCAGTACCCGTTCTACCGACAAATAATATATTGGATTTCTCAATTTCGACATCTCCTGCCCTATCAATATTTGCCAATCGTTTGTAATGATTATACACGGCTACCGAAAGCGTCCGTTTCGCATGTTCCTGTCCAATCACGTATTCATCCAGATGCTGTTTCAATTGCATCGGCGTATGTTTGGGACTTTTCCAAGCGTCATCTTTGCCATTTCCGTTTTTCAGAGGTGCATTTTTATCCGATTTTTTGCCATTAGCCCCATAACCCAATTCTGTTTCCACCAATTGCATCGCTTGGGAGGCGCAATGTTCACAAATATGTCCCTGCTGCCCCGCAATGAGGAGCGATACTTCTGCCTTTGTTCGTAAACAAAACGAACATTGTTCTGTTTTTTTATTCATTTTCAGTTTTTTATTTTGAAAAATAGCATTATAAAGCGATATGGTAAATGATATTTTGGATAGGATGGATGTACGGATTCAACGGATTTTCACAGACGAGTACGGATTTTTTAAATACTAAAAAATCCGTACTTATCTGTGAAAATCCGTTGAATCCGTACATCCATCCTATCCCAAACCATTCTTACCCAATCTTTTTATAATTTTTTTCTTCAAAAAATTATTTTTTGGCTTTACCTCTTGGGTCGCGCTTGTTCAATACTTCATCAATCAAACCATATGCTTTTGCCGTTTCGCCATCCATCCAATTATCGCGGTCGCAATCTTTTTCGATAATATCATAAGATTGTCCAGTATGGTGCGCCAAAATTTCATATAAATTTTTCTGCATTTTTTTAATCAATTTATAATTGATTTCCATATCGGTAACTTGCCCTTGCATGCCGCCAAGCGGCTGATGAATCATAATATGACTGTGTGTCAAGCAACTACGCTTGCCTTTTTTTCCTGCTGCGAGCAACACTGCACCCATAGAAGCAGCCAAACCCGTACAAATTGTCGCCACATCGGGCGCGACATACTGCATCGTGTCGTAAATGCCCAAACCATCAATCACCGAACCACCAGGACTGTTGATAAACATTTGCACATCGCGTTTTGGGTCGGTTGACTCCAAAAAAAGCAATTGCGCTTGGATGACATTCGCCACATATTCGGTGACGGGAACGCCCATAAAAATGATTCTATCCATCATCAAACGGCTGAAAACATCCATTTGCGCGACATTCAACTGCCGTTCTTCAATGACCGCAGGCGTAAAAGCGTGAATATTCGGCACACTAACGCTCGCTTGCATGTATTTTTCAAGGTGCATTGAAGACATGCCCTTATGCTTGACGGCGTATTTTTTAAATTCGTCTTTCGGAACCATGGTTTTCCTCGATTTTTTTAATTTTTTTTGAAAAATATTGTTTAAAAAACACGCAAATCGTGCCTCTTTTGAAAGTCGGCGCAATGTTAATTATTTGCTGCCATATAAATAACTTTTGACGGTAAAAAGTTTGAATTGTTACGGCTTTATTTTTTTTATAGCTAACCTGTTTTTAAACACATAGGACACATAGAGGACATAGAACACATAGGTTTCGATGCTAAAAAAGAGTTGCCTCTATGTGTCCTATCTCCCCTATGTGTTTTAAAATCCGTATTCCAATGCGTATCTTTGCAAAAAATAATATCCTTTGAAAAATATAGCTTTGTTCATAATCATTAATTTATTGATAATCAATGAATTACGCGCACAAGATTCTTTATTATTAAATCCTGTTTTAATTGTCGATAGTCGCCTTTCGCGGTATGCAGGTGGGCAAATTCAGGTCGAATTGGATTCATTAACTTTGACATCTGGCAAAAATCTTGCCGCCGTGTTGCCCGCTTACACGACTGCAACGATGAAATCGTATGGCACAGGGTTGAGCTCTATTTCGTTGCGCGGAACGGGCGCAAATCATACAGCATTGATTTGGAATGGTTTAAATATTCAAGCAAGTACGCATGGGATTGTCGATTTTTCCATGTTGCCTTTGAGCATGGCAAATAAAATTTCGATAAGATACGGTGGTGGAAGTGCTTTATTTGGCAGTGGTGCAATGGGCGGCACTGTTTTCGTAGATAACGCGCCACCTGCTCAAATGGGTTTGCAAATCATTGAAAATCAATCTATTGAAAGTTATCAAACGGTTTCGATGGGCGTGTCTGCTGCCTATCGAAAAGGGGCTTTTGCAACTAATATCGGTGTAAATGCTGTAAATGCTCCTAATGATTTTGTTTTTAAAAACATTACAGAAGTCGGTCAGCCATTGCAAAAACAAGTGAATGCTGCCGCACATCAAACCAATATTTTCAATCACAATGAATTGAAAATCAATGATAAACAAATTTTAAAAACGCATTTATGGTTTCAATCGGCAGACCGCCAAATCCCACCTGTCATGTCTGCCCGCAACGATGAAGGGCGGCAAATCGACCGAGCCACAAGACTCGCCGCCGAATGGAATTACATTGATAATCAATCCGTTACAAAAATCAGAATGGGGCATTTTGACGAATATCTAAAATATCAAAGCGATTTAGTCGCTAATTCTGAGTTCAAACCCAAAACCACTATTGGCGAAGCGGAACAACAATTTATTTTAAAAAATCGTCAAAATATTCGTTTGGGCATTCATTATACCTTCAATCAAGCGAAAACGATTAATTATGGCGCACCTGTAACGCGGCATAAATGGGCAGCTTTGGCTTCTTATCAAGTTGAATATATTAAAAACAATACTGTTACAATCAATTTGCGGCAGGAAAAGGTGGATAACGCCTTGATTCCATTGACTTTTTCGATGGGTTCAAAAAATATATTTAAAAATCATTGGGCGATACGCGGGCAATTTTCACGCAATTATAATTTGCCGACTTTCAATGATTTGTATTGGACAACAGGTGGCAATCTTAATTTAAAAGCAGAATCGGGTTACAGTGGCGAAATCGGGATTGATTTTTATAAAAAAGATGCTGATATTGTAATTGATTGTTCTACAACAATTTATGGTAATCAAACGCTTGATAAAATTCAATGGATTCCTGTAAAAGGTGGTTTATGGCAACCGTTCAACCTCGAAAAAACACGCGCTGTAGGCATTGAAAACAGTGTATCCTTTAAAAAAATATTTCCAGATGGATATGGTCAATTGGCAGGTCACTACGCCTATGGTACGGCGATTCAAATGGGTGGTGCTTTTAATTTAAAACAATTAATGTATATTCCCAAACATCAAGCAGGTTTGAATGGACATTTTTCTTATAAAACTTTTTTTGCAACTTACAATCAAAGCATCTCTGGAAAACGGTATGCGACATCGGATAATTTGGACGTATTACCTATTTTCACCGTCGCAAATCTCGGTTTTGGGAAACATTTTAAAGGGAAAATAGGCGGTATGGAAACACGTTTTGAGGTGAATAATCTTTTTAATACGAATTATCAATCGGTTGCGTATTACGCGATGCCGCGTCGCACGTATCGCTTGACGATCACTTTTAAATATTGAAAAAAACGAACTTGCGGCAAGTTGCAACTTGCCGCAAGTTTTCTATGATTGATTACTTCTTTTTAGCAGGCATCTTCTGCATGCTTACTTTTTTGAGCGATTTTAAGATATCCACTTCTGCGGAACATGCTCTACAAAATATTTTAGCATCCTCAATCGACTCCGTAGATTGAGGATGCTAAAATATTTTCGGTAAAAATTAATACGTCATATTGATTGGGCTCCGTTATAAATTCGGCAGAGCCACAGTAAAGAGGCGCATAGTTACCATTTGGAAAATGTTTTTCAAAAATAAGGGTCACAAATG
>JBDLWG010000131.1:0-14304 GCA_039804385.1 Bacteroidota bacterium | reverse complement strand
CGGACATCATTGGAAGCAATCGACGCATTTTGAACCCCATTCGCCGTTAATTTCCCTGTCAACAAATCGCGCAATTGCCCAATGCTAAAACTCGTATTCGCATTCATATTGAACGAAAGAATGCGTGCAGGAAATTTCTTATCTGTAATCAATAAAGTCTTGGTTTTCAATCCTTTATCATTCAAACTATAAAAATCCAATTGCCCACTAAGACTCACCGTCGTCAATCCTTTAAACAAATTCGTCCCCGTTCCAAAGTTCGCAGGAGACCACCGAATCGAATCCGTTGCAAAAAAATTATAGTTTCCACTAATATTAATATTGTCTAATAAGTTCATTTTTTTCTCCGCAGAATCGCGTTTTGAAAAATATTTAGCTTCAAACACATTTGAAATACTATAATTTAAACCCATTTGTTTTGTTCCTGTCGGGGCGGAATAAGCCGCGCCTTCATATCGATTATAGGGTTGTAATTGATTGCGCCCAATCCGATAATCGCGCTGCACCGTATTCCCGTATTGCGCATAATCGGGCGAATACCCAAATCCAATACTTGGAGTCATCGTATGTCGCAAAGCTCGTAACGGTGTTTTTTTGCCAAAATGCAACGTTCCAAACAAAATCGTACTCAAATTAACGCTTGTACTGAACTGATACGCCCGATACAAACCCTGTTTTGTCGTCGTATCGACGCGCCCTGCCCGCACCGTATCAATGATAAGCGTATAATCGGATGGATTCGTTGGATTTACAATCCGACGCTGCAAGGTGTCTGTGATATTAGGATTAAAATTATAAGTCTGCTCCTTGAAAAACCAAAATTCATTATAATTGATGGAAGGGGTAAAATTGAAATACTTTAATAACCTAAAACTGACCCCTGAACTTGCCGAATGTTTAACGCCCATTTGGGCATCTTGCCAAACTTTCTTTTGAAAAAGTGTCGTATCCGTCGCTTTGACCCTATTTTGTGCTTCCGCGCTATAACTTAACGTAATTTTCTCATACCATTGCTCATTGCCCACCGCTTTGGCGCGTTTGAAAGGCGAAATGGTTTGCATCGTAAAATTCATACTCGGCAACGTAATATTCATTTCTCGCGTAGCCGTATTTTGCGAATGCGCAAAACTTGCCGTAAAATTATACGGTTTTCCGGGGAATGATTTGGTGAAATTCGCGCTGGAACTTAATTGATTTTGGGTTTGGCTTTTATAATCTCTATACGTATTTCGTTGAAAATCATTGGTTTGAATATTAACGCTGGCGGAATAATTCATGGTTGGATGCGCTCTTGAATCTTGCCGATGATCCCATCGAAACGTATAAGCGCGTTGTCTTGAAGCCCGCGCTTGGGCATCTTCAGTTACATTATCATTAAAACTAACGCTTACATTTCCATTATTTTTATAAATCGTATTATAATTTGAAGTCAAACTCACTCCATAAGTGCCTTTTACAAACAAAGTCGTGGCAATCGTCAAATCATAATGGTCATTAATCGGGATGTAATAACCCAAACCGCGCAATCCATAGCCCCAATCCGCCCGATATTCGTAATCGCGGGGAATAATCAACCCACTCGCTTTGGTTTTCGTAATCGGGTAAAACCCAAACGGAACCCAAAACGGAGTCGGAACCCCGCCAATCACCAGATTCGACGGACCGACAACAATCAATTTGTTTGGAATAATTTTTTGTTGTGCACTTCGTATCCCAAAATGAGGATGTTTGGCATTACAAGACGTGAAAATCGCATCGGAACTGTACGCAATATCATCGATTTTGGTCGTGTCGCCTTTCGCCGTGATGGAATCTCGCGCCGCGCCGCCCACAAATTTCGATTTTCCACCATGAATATACACATTACTTTGGGTCGTGGTCACGTCATAGACCATCCCTTTTTTGGTTCGGAAGTTGTAACGCATTTTTCCAGCCGTAAAATCCTGCGTTCCATCCTTAAAATGCGGTAAACCTTTCACTTTTCCACTCGTATCGGTGCGGGGTTCTGCGGTGGCAATATTATTTTTCATATCAATAATAATGTAATCCGCCGTCAACGCCAAAGAGCGATAATTGACGAAAGCCGCCCCATATAAATAGACCAATTGATTAGAATTGTCGAAAATCAAAGAATCTTTCGCCCCATAATCCACTTCTGCATCCAAAGAATCTTTGGAATACGCTATATTTGCCCCCGCCAAGCGTTCCGAAGCGGGGAGAGCCGTATCCGAAGGCGGAAAAATCGTCGTAGGACGAGTCGAATCTGACAAAGTGCGTTTCAGAACGGTTGTTTTGACAGCAGGATTTTGAGCAGCGAGTGGAATCACCCCGACTGCGCCGAAAAATAAAAAGCGTATAGCGAAAAATAGAGCAGATACGTCGAATCTATATTTTGTAATTTTGTTCATTCAAAAATCAATGACTTGGCATGAGGAATTTCATTCTTTTTTTAACAACGACCATCACTAATTTGCTGCCTACTCAAAGCATCAAAACAGCCAACTTTAACGTTTTTTTAACGGATGGCAAAGATAAAAAAACTTTGTACGCAGCCCCTATTGCGCCTGAATATCGCCTTAAAAAAGTAGTGATTGATGCAGGGCATGGCGGGCATGATGCTGGATGTTCGGGTACTTTTATGGTGGGTAAAACCAAAGATAAAAAGTCCGTTATACATTATGAGAAAAACAATACTTTAAAAATGGCATTACGGTTGGGGACTAAAATTAAAAAAAAATTTCCTGAAATCGAAGTGGTTTATACGCGTACAAAAGACGTTTTTGTCGAATTAGATGAACGCGCTGATATTGCTAACAAAGCGAAGGCAGATTTGTTTATCTCGATTCATTGCAACTCGACGGATGGGAATCCTGTTCATGGAACTGAAACTTATACGTTAGGTTTGCATAAGAAAGAAGCCAATCTGCGGGTGGCGAAACGCGAAAATGCTTCGATTTTATTAGAAAAAAATTATAAACAAAAGTATGCAGGTTTTGACCCTTTGAGTACTGAAGCGTATATTATTTTCAATCTAATTCAAAACAATTATTTGGAACACAGTGTTCGCTTTGCACAACTCGTTGAAAATCAAATGGAAACGATTGACCGCACGAGTCTCGGCGTGAAGCAAGCAGGTTTCATGGTATTAAAGGCAACTGCTATGCCAAGCGTTTTGATTGAGACGGGTTTTTTAAATCATCATACAGAAGGTTTGTATATCAGTGACGAAAAAGGGCAAGAAAAATTGACCGATGCGATTTTAATAGCGTTTCAAAAGTATAAAAAAGAGGTTGAAATCATTCCCATTGTCGAAAAAAAAGAAGCTGAACCCAAGCCGAAAAAAACAAAGAAAAATTCCTAATTCAGAAAATCTAATGCGTTTAAAATTAAATATTTATGGCACTATCCAAAGAAAAAAAACAAGCCTCTGCAATCGGTTGTTTTGCCTTTGTGGTTTTGGCAATCATCATTCCTTTTGGTTGGCGTTTTTTGAAAGGCATGAATGTATTGAGCAAAACCCTTGATTTGCATATTCCGTACGACAATGTACAACAAATTGCGGCATCCGCGCCTGTTTTTTACAAAGGTGCGACGATTGGTTCGGTCAAATTAATTGAGTTTGAGCAAGGCAGACCGAATTTGGTGATCAATATCAGCAATAATCCGGGGATTCCCAAAACGGCATTGGCGACGATTTTTGTCAACGGGGCAATGGGCGGTAGCGCGATAGAAGTGACTTTTCCGCAAGCCTGTCAAGGGGCGGATTGTGCGCAAGACGGCGATAAATTGCGCGGTGACTCCAAAGGTATGCTTGCTTCGATGTTGCCGACAGACCAATTTCGCAGTTATCTTGGCGAAGTTAAAAGCGAATATAAACAACTTTCGGATTCGATTAACGCAGATTTCAAAGACCCGAATAATCGAATCAACAAAATGTTTACCGATATGGAGGTGAGTGTCAAGCAGTTAAAAGCGACAACGGCGGGCGTACAACAATTGGTGAAGGCTTCTTCCACGAATATGGAAGCGATTTTGGGCAATATGGAATCGGTTACAGGCAATTTGAAATCGTCGAATGAGCAAATTCGCAATATGATTGCGAATGCAGAATCGTTTTCGGGTAATTTAAAACAATTAGATTTAAAAAAGACGACCGATGGCGCAAATGAGGTGGTGAATCAATTGAAAAAGACGTTACAAACGTCTGAAAAAGCCGTATCCGATTTGAATACGATGACAACGCGGTTGAAAAATGGGGATGGAACGCTTGGGAAATTAATGGCAGATGATAGTTTATACAACAATATGAACAAAATGGTGTCTTTATTTGGGCTTTTATCGCAAGATTTTCGGTTGAATCCGCGCCGTTATGTCAATCTGAATCCATTTAAAAGTTACAAACCATATGAATATGTGCCTATCGTGAAAGACCCTGCGCGTCCCGAATTTCGGATGGATAGTTTAAACAGAAAGTTGGAAAACTATTATGATAGCAAGCAAAAATAAATATGTGTTTTCAGCGATTTTTTCTATAAAAAGTCGTAAAAAGGATTTAAATTCGCATCTTATTTGAGTAAAATTTTTTTTTAAAATTAGTACGACTAAAAATATGGCATTGGAAGTTATCGGCAAATTGCATAAAAAATTTGCTACCGAATCAAGAGGAACATCTGGTTTTCAAACGCGTGATTTTGTGTTAGAAATAATGGATGGAAGTTATTCACAACTTGTGAAATTTCAATTGTTGAAAGAACGTTGTATCCTGTTGGATAATTTCAAGGAGGAGGAAGAAATAAAAGTTCATTTTGACTTGCGCGGACGCGAGTGGCAAGGAAAATATTTGACCAGTCTGAATTGTTGGAGTTTGGTACACGCCACGAGCGATGCAAAACCAGTCGCACCGACCCAAAAAGCGGCGGCTCCTGCTGCGTCAGCGCATCACGCGCCTGTGGCAACGACGACGACTGCGCCATCACCCGCGCCTAAATCGCCGATGCCGACTGTGGCAGATGCGCCAAGTAGTGATGGCGGCGATGATGATTTGCCATTTTAAGGAGTGAAATCGTTTGCGAAAAACAGTAAAGCCTTTCTTCTAACTTGGAAGAAAGGCTTTGCTGTTTTTATATATTGAACCTAAGTTGCGCGGTAATACCGTTTTAGGCAGAAAAGACTTTCTGGGGACGTGTGTGTTGTTTTTTAGAAGGGGGCTTTGCCCCCTTCCAAAAAACAACACACACACGTCCCCATCTCCCTCTTTTCGGCGGCGAAGCCGCCTACCGCGCACTGACTTTTCGGCGCGAAACCTTTGGTTAATGAAACAATTTTATGAAACTTACAGCCGCAGTTCAATTCTGCAACCGTTGGTTGCAGAAATTAGTTGGGCGCATCACCCATGGATGGATTTAACAGTTCAATGCTTATAAGAAATATGAAATACACAAAATATAAGTAGTTAAATTTAAATAATCGGCAACAACGTTTGGAGGGTTTCAAACCCTCCAAACGTTATATTATATTGATAATCAACATTTTAGCGCAAATTGAGGGTGCAAAGCATTAGAGCATTTTAAAAGACTTCCAATTTAAATATTTTGCCTTTTTAAATCAAAATCAATTAAATACAATTTGTTTTTAATAATGATTGAATTTGCAGCATTATGTCTATGAATCACATATACATAACAAATTAATTTAATTTAAAATAATATTTGCAAAATAGTTATACTTTTTAAAAAAATTGGGTGAAAATGGGTAAAAAACTTGCAAAATAGTTGAAATTAGTTTACCTTTGTGGTAGAAAGTTTCAATTTTATCATCAAAATAGTGATATTTATTTCACATTCAAATCAACGATTTTACCCATTATGGCAACTTCATCTATTGCAACAAGTAGTCGGCGCGCCGCCAAATTAATTATGGTTTCGCCCAACAATAACAACAAATTTTATGAAATGCACGAAAATGAAAATGGCACTTTTACCGTCAATTACGGTCGAGTGGGCAGTCGTGCAGCTGTGGCAACCTATCAAATGGCGCAGTGGGACAGCAAATACCGCGAAAAAGTGAATAAAGGCTACAAAGACCAAACGCATTTGTTCGCTGAATCGGAGGAAACAACGGACGCACCGAAAAAAGATAGGACTTTTGATGGGATTTCATGTACCTATGTGCGCGATTTGATGCAAATCTTGATGGGTTATTCCAACAAAAGTATTCAACGCAATTATACAATTTCGGCGGATAAAGTCACGCGGCAACAAGTGGAAGAAGCGCAATCGGTATTGGATAAATTGGTTGATTTGACCCAAAAAAGTATTGATATTCAATTTTTTAATAAAATGTTAATCGATTTGTTTCAAGTGATTCCGCGCAGAATGAGCGATGTCAGAACCCATTTACTGAAAGATAATTTTGAATTGGATAAAATAAAAGAAAAATTGGCTGAGGAACAGGCAACGATGGATGTTATGCGCGGACAAGTGGAAATGAATGAGAAAAATAAGGCTACTGCCAAACCTGCTATCTCCACAACCATTGAAGAAGAGCCAGTCGTGAATTTATTGGATACAATGGGTTTGACGGCGGAGTTCGTGACCGATAAGGCGATTATTGAAATGATTAAAGGCAAGATGGATAACGAAAGTGGGAAATTCAGTCGGGCTTTTGCGATTAAAAATTTGGGCACACAGGATAAGTATCAAAATTTTGTTACCAAAGTAACGAATAAAGACCAAACTTTATTTTGGCATGGCAGTCGAAATGAAAATTGGATGTCCATTTTGAAAACAGGATTGGTTCTGCGTCCTGCAAATGCCGTGATTTCGGGTAAAATGTTTGGTTATGGGTTGTATTTTGCAGATAAATTTCGTAAATCATTGAATTACACTTCTTTACGGGGTTCGTATTGGGCGCATGGGAGCGAAAATAAAGCCTTTTTAGCCTTATTTTCAGTGCATACGGGCAATCAATTGGAGATTTTAAATCATACTGCTTGGTGTTATGATTTGAATCAAGCGAATTTGAAAGCTAAAAACCCGAATTACGATTCGGTTTTTGCGAAAGGCGGCGCGGATTTAATCAATAATGAATATATTGTGTATAACGAAGCCCAATGTACCGTGCAATATTTGGTGGAAGTGTGTTGTTAAAATTATATCAAAAAAATCAATATGGATGATTCATCAGTCGTTTTATATAAAAAGTTGACTACCC
The DNA here is from genome assembly GCA_039804385.1 of Bacteroidota bacterium. GTDB lineage: Bacteria > Bacteroidota > Bacteroidia > Chitinophagales > Saprospiraceae > JAAFJT01. The sequence continues at coordinate 7,092 of JBDLWG010000131.1, read as the reverse complement.
GAGCAGTCCGTCAAGCCGCAGAAGCCTTGATGCGCCAAAAGGATTTTACCACCACTTTGGATATTAAAACCTTGCTAAGAAGTCAATTATACATGGCATTTCAAAATGAAGTGTCTCACAAAATGAATTCCATTGCTACACAGCAAGGTTGGGTTCATACGTTCAATGGTTCTCATAAGGAGTATCGTTTCGCGCCCGTCACCCCTACCCTACCTGATGACGATGATGCTCTATCAGATGATGATGACGGGGATGGTCTAAGTGATGATTGATTTACCGAATGTATTTTTTTGAATTATAAAATATTTTTTTAGAAAGTTAAAAAATAAAAACAGCCCAAAAATGCGATTTTTGGGCTGTTTTTTATTCCATTAAAAAGTAAAAAATCGTTTTTTCAAGCATTTTTGGCATCATTTTGACTACAAAACCCCTTTTTTTTAGTCTTTTATCCCAAAATGCTCCAGACTAATTCACCTAACAAAAACACTATTTACTCCTTTACAAACGCGGCAATACGGATTACCTTTGCATTAACAAATAAACGCAGCGATTTCAATCTGTCAAAAGAAAGGAATCAAAAGCTCCATTTACAACCCTTTAATTTAAACGCAAAACTATTTTGTAACCTTTATTTTTTTTAGTACACCAAGTAAGAAAAAAGTCGCAGCCGTCAAAAGCTGCGACTTTCTGGTTTTAGGGTCCATTGGAACGCAGATGACAGAGATTGGACGGATTTTTAAAAAAAAATTCGTGTTCATCCCCCAATCCGTGTCATCCGCGTTCCAATTTATAATAAAAAAAATATTCCATCAGCGAAAATTTCGCTGACATTCATTAATAATCAAATATTTGATTATCAATTATTTATAAAAATTCAATTTATAAATCGACCGATAAGAAGTCTTTTTTTGTTATTTTTTTTAAAAAAAAGTGAAAAAATAGCTGGATTTAAAAAAAAACTACTATTTTTACTTCGCCGAAGTTGCAAACACGCTAATTTGAACCCTTTGGCAATGATGTATGTCGCATTCCAAGAATCCGAAAAAGAAAAAAATATTGCTGGTGGACGATGAACCGAACATCCTTACAGCCCTTGAATACTTATTCGAGGAAGAAGATTTCATCGTACAAAAAGCCTTTGATGGGCATCAAGCCTTGATGAAATTACAATCTTTTCATCCAAATGTCGTTGTATTGGATGTGATGATGCCAGGTATGGACGGTTTTGAAGTGGCGCGCCGCATTCGACATATTGAAAGATATGATGATATTCAAATTGTGTTCCTCACTGCCAAAGGTACGTCGAATGACCGCAGAGAAGGATACAGTAGCGGCGGGGAAATCTACCTTACGAAGCCGTTTGATAATGAAGAATTAGTCCATATCGTCAATGAAATGGTCGAATTTGGTTGACTTGGATTTTTTTGGGATTAAAATTATCCCCAAAAAATCGAAGTTAAAATTCTTTTTTTTTTAGTTTTTAATGTTTTTAAAAAAAATAAAAAAATTTGGAGATTCGTTCACCAAATTTTTTTGAATCATTAAATATAAACATATAGATAGTTGTATATTTGCAACCGTATTCGTCAAAGTATTAAAATAATTCAACATTTAGAAGTTATGTCATCGTTCATTATCAAATCGTTTGCTCAGTACAAAAAAGAATACGCCCGCAGTGTCGAAAATCCTGAAGGATTTTGGGCAGAACGCGCCGATGAATTTGTTTGGCATCGGAAATGGGATAAAGTATTAGATTACAATTTCGTCGATTATCAAACGCAATGGTTTGTGAATGGCAAATTGAATATCACCGAAAATTGTTTAGACCGTCATTTGGCGACTCAGGGCGATAAAAAAGCCATCGTTTGGGAGCCGAATGACCCAAATGATGCTGGTCAAACCCTGACGTACCGCGAATTGCATGCAAAAGTGTGTCAATTTTCCAATGTTTTAAAAAATTTAGGGGTCGTCAAAGGCGATAGAGTGTGTTTGTATATGCCGATGGTTCCAGAATTGGCGATTGCGGTTTTGGCATGTGCGCGATTGGGCGCGGTGCATTCGGTGGTTTTTGGCGGGTTTTCGGCGCAATCCATTTCAGACCGCATCAATGATTCGGAATGTAAGATTTTGGTGACTTCGGATGGTGCGTTTCGCGGCAATAAGGAAATTAAATTGAAAGATATTGCAGATGAGGCGATGTCCAGTACGCCAAGTGTTGAAAAATGTATCGTTTTTAAACGGACAGACAGTTTTGTGCATTGGACGGCGGGGCGCGACCTTTGGTGGCATGAGGAAATGGCAAAAGCGTCTGTGGATTGTCCTGCGATTTCGGTGGATAGTGAAGACCCATTATTTATTTTATATACGTCTGGCAGTACAGGCAAACCGAAAGGTGTTTTGCACACCACCGCAGGTTATATGGTTTATACGCATTATACGTTTGCCAATGTTTTCCGCCCTGGCAAAAATGATGTGTATTGGTGTACGGCGGATATTGGTTGGATTACAGGACATTCTTATATCGTGTATGGACCTCTTTTAGCGGGTGCAACGACGGTGATGTTTGAAGGGATTCCGACTTGGCCCGATGCAGGACGGTTTTGGCAAGTGATTGATAAATTGAAAGTCAACCAATTTTATACCGCGCCGACGGCTTTACGGTCTTTGATGGGTTCGGGTTTGCAATATGTTGCGCCGTATTCATTGAGTACGTTGAAAGTGTTGGGTTCTGTGGGCGAGCCGATTAATGAGGAGGCTTGGATTTGGTATCACAAATATATTGGGAAAAGTCGTTGTCCGATTGTCGATACTTGGTGGCAAACTGAAACAGGCGGTATTTTGATTTCGCCGTTGCCGAATGTGACTAAGTTGAAACCGACGATGGCAACCTTGCCGCTTCCTGGCGTTCAACCTGTTTTATTGACTCCTGAAGGCAAAGAAATTACAGAAAATAATGTAGAAGGATTGTTATGTATCAAATATCCTTGGCCCTCTATCATTCGGACGACGTATGGCGATCATGAACGCTGTCGCGCGACTTATTTTGGATTATTTCCAGGTTATTACTTCACAGGTGATGGTGCAAAACGCGATGAAGATGGTTATTATCGAATTATTGGACGTGTGGATGATGTTATAAATGTTTCTGGACACCGAATTGGGACGGCAGAAGTGGAAGATGCCATTAATAAACACCCTTTTGTGGTCGAATCGGCAGTTGTAGCCTGTCCGCACCCGATTAAAGGACAAGGAATTTATGCATTTATCATTTGCGACCGAACGATTGTGAGCGAAAAAGCGTTTAAAGATGAAGTATTGCTTGAAGTGACCAAACAAATTGGCGCGATTGCGAAACCTGATATGATTCAAGTCGTTCCGGGATTGCCCAAAACGCGTTCAGGAAAGATTATGCGCCGCATTTTACGGAAAATTGCAGAAGGCGATGTTTCCAATTTGGGCGATACGAGTACGTTGTTGGATCCTTCAATTGTGGATGTGATTAAAGCAGGTGCGCCTACTTTGAAAGGTAAGTAATTGATTATCAATACGTAAATAAAAAAAGTGGATACAACGTTTGGAGGGTTTGAAACCCTCCAAACGTTTGATAATTCGTTATTTTGATAAAATATTTTGAAAAAATGGGGGGCGATGCAGCATTTCGCATTATATTTTAAAAAAATCACCCGACTGTACGCTGATCGCCCTTTTTTTTATACTACCATTTCCCGCCCTTTCCGAATTTTCAGTAAAATAAAAAACAATAATTTGTTTTTTCCGAATTTTCAAGAAACTATCGTACCTCAAGTATCACTCATGTTACGCAGTTCTATTTTAGAAGGCAAATATAATTTCGTTTTCTGAGTGAGTATGTTTCGGAAACCTTGAAGGTTTCCGAAACATACCCTTTTTACAGAACCATATTTTGTCCTCGAAAAGCACTGCGTAACATGAGGTATAATTGGAAATTTTCCGAAACGCATGCAAAAAGGAATTTCCTATTTGCCCGCGATAAAAGAAATTTCCACATTAACAGATTTCGGCAACGTCCGAACTGCTACCGTTTCGCGGGCAGGGAAATTATCTTTGAAATACGTGCCATAAACGGCATTGACCGTTGCAAAATCATTCATATCCACCAGAAAAATGGTCGTTTTCAACACATTTTCCATCGTATAACCTGCGGCTTTCAAAACGGCATCCAAATTTTTCATCACTTGTACCGTTTCGTCATGCACGCCCGATGTAACAATTTGTTGGGTTTCGGGATGAATCGCCACTTGACCTGCTGTAAACAACAAGTTACCAAATTGCACCGCTTGACTATATGGACCAATCGGTGCAGGTGCATGAGGCGTTTCGATAACTTTCTTAGTTTTAGTTGACATAATATTTATTATTTTAATTTAAAAAATCAAACACAAAAAGCCCCCGAATAAGCGGGAGCTGTCCGATAAGCGATTTTCGATACAACGATACATCATTGCGTCCATTTCTAATGGATTTTTAAAAATGGACGCAATCCGAAAGATTATTCTGTTTCAGAATCATCTTTCGTTGTTTCCGCTTTGACCTTACCTTTTGCAACCATGACACCTTTATAGTACATATTGCCCTCATGCTGATACGCGTGATGCCGCAAATGAACCTCTCCCGTAGTCGGGCAAGTGCTTAATGTAGGTAACGCTAAACTATCATGCGTCCGACGTTGACGCTTACGCATTCTCGAATGTCGATTTCGTGGATTCGGCATTTTATACTCAATTTAATTTTTATTAAAAAAATCTTTTAAATCTTTAAACGGATTGTTTTCTATATCGCCTTCCGCTTCAGGCTCTGGATTATTGACCACATCTTCCGCAAAACCACTCAGATTTTTTAAAACTGTTTGGTCACAAGGCGGATTTTTTTCCTTGTGGCAATCATAGATTTTATTGTAAGGCATTGCAAGACAAATGTATTCATATATAAATCTTGCAACATTTAATCTCGGTATATCGGGCGTTAACCAGATAATATCGGCTTCTTCTTCCTGCACTTCATGCGCGATTTTGACGGTTAAAACCTGTGTATCGGCATAGGGAAGTCGAATATCTGCCAAACATCGGTCGCATTCGGTCGCCACATTGCCTTTGAGCTTAAAAGTCAATTCAAACAAATTGTCTTTTTTATCAAAATCTAAATGCACTTTGAACGCGCCTGATTGTATCGGCGAATCTTCAAAAGCGGCAAAAAAAGCATCATCTATCTCGAAATCAAAAGAACGAATGCCTTTTTTCAATCCCAAAATCGGGATATTAAACGGTGCTAAAACATTCATTGCAATTTTTTTGATGGGTTCAACGCAACTTAATGAATTGATTATCAATGAATTATTTTTCAAAACAGCGGCTTCCAACACGCGAGCGTGAAAACGCGGGCAAAGATAGGTTTTTATTTAGAATCTAAAAATTAAATAGCGGTTTTTTATTAGAAATTATCGTGTCAATACAATATAATCTTTGATTAAAGTGCGTAAAAAAGGAGCGCGTTGTCCTCCTGACACAAGTGGAATCTTCAAAAGTTGACAAACATGCGCCACGGTTTCGCTCAAAGCGGTGTCCTGTGCGCGATTTTGAAAACGGGTTACACGCCGCAATACATGTTGAATTGTCAACATATCTTCTTCCGATAATTGCCGCACTTGTGGATAAATGGGCGTATAATTTTCCTGCGAATCCAATTGTAGCACCTCTTCTAACTGATATCGCCGCGATAATTGCAAATTAATCACGGTCGTACCCGCCGCCATATCACCTAAACGTTGTCGTTTATCGGTACTCGCCACCAACATCATTGCAATCGCGCCGCCGCAATAATACGTGTCTGCCAAACTCAAAACAGCGCGTAAAACGCTGTTAGTCAATGTAATGTGTTGACCATCTAATCGCGCTGTTTGTAAATGTTGCGCCATTTTACCAAAGGTACGCCCGTGTAAAAACACATCGCAAACGATTTGATACAAAATGTACAAGCCGCCCCAAGCCAAAACCATCATCAAGACTTGCATTGTCTGCAATTGATAGAGGTTCAACAGCACCAAAAGGTATGTGCAACCCATCAGCAAAAATATAATAACAATAACATCTATCAATGCAGCAAAAATGCGCTGCCGCAAGGTAGCTAATGCGTATTCGATACACACATTCTGGGCAGTTCTAATTTCAATCGTATCCATAAAAAAAATTATCTTTTAGACGCGCCAGGCGATACTTTTTCAACTAAACCTTGTAAATCCACATTCAAACGCTCCAATTCGCGGGCTAAATTGGCGGCTTGTTGCAATTTATCAGATGTTTGTCCGCCCGCACTGATGTCTTTTTCAGTTTTTTTCAATTGATGTTCGATGTGTTGTCGGCGGTCTTCCATCTGCACGGTTTGTTGCACTAAGGCTTTATCGCCCGTTTGATTGCCATGATCGCGGAGTTTTCCGATGACATTGCCCATTTTGTCTAAGGCAGAATCGTATTTGCCGCCATCAAATTTGCCTTTTTCGGAGACCACCAGCGACTTAATTTCGCCAAAAACTTGTCCAACGCCTTGAAAAACACGCCCTGATTGAGCTTTTTCAGCAGGATTACCCCAAAAATAATTGTACGTGACCATGACGACCACCACCCACAAAGCAAGTTTTAAAAGAGAACGTATCATATTTTTTAATTTTTTTTAATTTTTTTTGAATGATTCGAATGCTGAAATTCTTTACAAATGTAAAGTCTTTTAGGTAAAAAGTGTATTTTTTTTATCCAAAAGTATTTTAAAACACATAGGGACTTTACGTAAGTCTTACGTAAGTCTTACGTAAGTCCCCCTTTTTTGCGGGACTTTACGTAAGTCCCCCTTTCATCAAAAAGGTTTTTTAAGGTCGATGATAATTATTTAAAACAAACTGCTTACCTTTACTTGTTATTTGGATTAACATTTGATTTTAATAGTTTTACGCATGAAAAAAATTTTAACATTCGCCGTTTTAACCCTTTCACTAACAGGTTTAACAGCTCAAACGACATTTCCTATCAATGGCGTTCATGATGAACGCGACGAAGTTTTCGCGCT
>JBDLWG010000130.1:0-3322 GCA_039804385.1 Bacteroidota bacterium | reverse complement strand
ACTTCCTCAATTTTTAATTTGTCGCCTAAACGCAAATACACATTTTCAAAAACGGTATCTTGTTTGACGCGAAAAAAAGGCGTTTTTTCGCGCTCTAAAAAAGTCAATGTATCTGCTTTTTGGGTATTCAACGCATTGAAAAGGTGTAAATAGTTGCCTTCCCGATATGCAATCGCCCAAGACCAAATCGGCAAAACTACATCTAAAGGCAAGGAATAAGGCTTTTGTTTACGCAAATATTTTTGAGCTTCTTGGGTCTCGTAAATCGAATTTCTATCATTAAAATCACTGACTTTCAATAAGTTATACATCATCAACATCCCTCTATCGACAGGTGGAATCCCTGTTTTATGTCGATACCGAATTTGATGCAATCGAATCGTCGCGCTTAATGTTTTGATATGGATACTTTTTGTTTTTAAAATTTTCAAAAATTCAAAATAACGCACACGACTCCCTTCCGACCAATCACAATCGATTTGCAATTCTGAAAAAGGCAAGGGAATGGAATGGATTTGGGTCAAAAGTCGGTCTGCCAACAAGGGCAAATCGGTGGATTTCAAATTCAAAAATACCCGATTCATGATAAAAATGGTTGGTACGATTTCAAGATTGGATGGCAATGCTTTCGTTTCTATCTGCGTGATAGAACGCGGTTGTGCGCCTTGTATCGCATTCCAATCAATATCTAAGTATTTGATATACAATCGTTTCAAACCAAAAGATGTCATTTGCAAGGTGTCTATATCGGCTGCATGCAGGGTGCTTTTCCAATAATAAAACGACTTATAAGAGACGCGTTGCGTTTTTTTACAACTGCTCAAAAAGAGTAAACAGAGACTACTCAGAACGTATTTCCAATTCATATTTTTAGATTTTTTTCAAGGCAAAAGTAATCAAAATCCGTTTTTCACCTATCTTTGGAGCGTTTTTAAGTCACCACAAAGATTGATATGCTAAAAATTAGTCAATTAGTCATTAAAAATATCGGACCTTATCAAGAACAGAAATTTGATTTCAGTACTCAAACGGGGCATCCGAATATCCATATTTTCACGGGGGCGAACGGCACTGGGAAAACGACGCTGCTTCATGCCTTAGCGAGCGCGTTTGATTACTTTGAACCGAATCATAAAGAGCATTTTTCAAATCATTTTTATAAACGATTCCATTTTTTTGAGGATGATGATAAAGAAATGGCAAAAAGTTATGCACACATTATCCTGCAAAAAGCAGACAAAATAGTGGATAAAATCCTATGTTATGGTTGTAAAAGTTGTCATAATATTCATCAAAATTATGATAAAACAATTGCCAATAACCTCATGGTGTCAAAAACAGGTTGGGCTTACTATTTTGAAGCCCATTCAAAAGCATTGACCTATTATAAAAATGCTATTGCTTCCAAAAATATTATTCATAAAAAATTTAGTTTTGCAGCCTTTGCCTATTCAGGATATCGATTTATTAAATCAGAAAATATTTTATTGGATGATAGCTTGAAATTCAATCCATTACACCTTGCTTTGGAGTTTGTGAAGCCCAAAGATACGGCTTTTCGATTGACGAATTGGATTGCATCTCGCTATTCCAAAGCGGCAATTGAGGAGATGCAAGGTAATCTTGAAACGGCTAAAAACTATCGCGCTGCCTTGAATCTTTTTATTGAAAGCATCAATGATTTGACCAATAATGAATATTCTATCCAAATTGAGACCAATCCTTGGAAAGTCGGCATCACTTATGGCGGCAAAATCCTTGAATTTGATGTGTTGCCCGATGGATTGCGTTCGATATTGAGTTGGTTGGGCGATTTGCTGATGCGTTTGGATGAACTGCCTTGGGAAGATAAATCCATTCCAATCACGCATCAAAATATTATTTTGTTTTTGGACGAAATAGAAGTGCATTTACACCCCACTTGGCAATATAAAATTTTGCCATTAGTCCATCATTTATTGCCCAATGCCCAAATATTTGTTTCTACGCATTCGCCATTCATCCTCAATTCGATTGATAATGCGAAAATTTATATGTTGGAAAATGATAATTACGTGACCCGATTGACCCATACCCTTTTGTCCGATATAGGAAATTCTTATACCTATATTTACGAACATATTTTACATGCTAAAAATATGTTTGGCATCGAAACCATGAATCATCTTCAAAAATTTAACCAACTTGATTTAGAAATAGCTAAAAATAATTATACGAATGAAGCTGAATTTAAATTAGTTGTAAAAAAATTAGCGTCCGAAGGAGAAGAAGTGATGGCATTCATTAGTTCAAAATTATTTAGATTAAAACGTATCACAGGAAAAGATTATTTGAATGGAGCAAATCATTAAACCCATTGTAACTGCTATTCCCATTTTGAGCGATTTAGCCAATCATTATGTGCAATGGGGACAAGATTTTGCTTTGTTTTTACAAAGTGGCGGCAAAAGTTCTAAATTTACGTTCGAGCGCAAAAAAGGATTGTATCCAAAAATGCGCAATCAACTGGCTTTAATCACCAAAGATCATTGCTCTTTTTGCGATACCTATCCTGTGGGCGATAAATCCAAAGAAACGATAGAGCATTATTATCCCAAAAGTGATTATCCACTGTTAGCCTATGATTGGAATAATCTTTTTTACTGTTGCGATAGATGTCAATCCGAAGCCAATAAAACAGCATTTACAGCCACTTTAAAACCCGATGATTTGGATTATCAATTTTCAAATTATTTTTATTTTGATTTGCAAAGTGGTGAAATTAAAGTATTTGAAGATTTAGAAAGAACCAATTTGATTGATTTTGAAAAAGCTACCAATTTTTTAAAACGATATGGCATTAATCATCCCAAAAGAAATAGTGCCAGAATTGCGCTTTACAAAGACATTCGCAATCATTTCATTGCTAAAAAAATTACAGGTGATGAGCGGATTAGAGATGATTTTATGTATCGTTATGTATATGATTTTTACTTGGAAATTAACAATTTATAAATAAATTTTAAAATATTTAAATCAATGAAAATCAATACCATTGATGTTTGGCATCAAGTTTTGGTTAGTGGCGATAAAAAAAAGTTGAGCGAATTGATTGCAGATAATGCTGTTTTTCACTCGCCTTTGGTGCATAAACCGCAAGTCGGTAAAGCATTGACTATGATGTATTTAGGGGCGGCGTTTCAAGTTTTTTATAATGAAACTTTTCACTATGTACGCAAATTGGAGAGCGAAAAAGACGCGATTTTGGAATTTCAAGTCGAAATAGATGGTATTTTGGTCAACGGCGTTGACATGATGACTTGGGATGAAACAGGCAAAATTA
>JBDLWG010000129.1:0-11276 GCA_039804385.1 Bacteroidota bacterium | reverse complement strand
TTGATGAATGATTTGAAAATCAATTCATTATCATTTCAATCGTTTCAACAAATGCAAAAAAGACCTTTACATCAAGTGTTGATTCAGAAACCAGATTTGCCTTCTTTTTATGGGGTTTGCGTTTCGCCTGAACAAGGTGCTTTTACGCCTGTCATCATTACGACTCATTATAATAATAAAAAACAAAAAGTTTGGTATTTGGGCGGTGATATAGCAACCAAAGGGGTTGAACGGTCTGAAAAAGAGCAAATTCGTTTTGCCCAAACCGAGATGAAACGCCTATTGCCACACTTCCATTGGTCGGATGCAACTTGGACCACTTTTCGAGTGGATAGGGCGGAACCGTTGCAAGCGGCAGCAAGTTTGCCAACAGATGTCTGTGTGGATGTTTGCATGAATGCGATTCAAGTCTTTCCAGTCAAATTTGCCTTGATGCCAGAGGTTGCTGATAAAGTTTTAAGTATTTTTAAATCCTTGAAAATCAAGGCAATCCATCAACCTCATTTGCCAAAGTTGGACAAACCGACTTTATTGAAACCGATTTGGTTTGAATCATGCAAACGGATTTGACGACAAATATTTGAATTTAAATAACGACAACAACGTTTGGAGGGTTTCAAACCCTCCAAACGTTATGCGTTATATGCCTCCTTTATTCCTACAATTCCTTCTTGCCTGATTCAAATTTTAACCAACCTGCAAAACCATCTTCTAAATGGATTGCATTTGTAAAACCATGATTATCAATGAGTTGCTCTAATGCTTTCGCGCTGCGTTTCCCACTCTGACAATACAAAATCACTTTTTTATCTTTTTGAATCTGTGGAATAAAAGTTGTTAATTGACTCAATGGCATGGATTCCGCTCCTTCAATAAAGCCACTTTCAAATTCGTGCTTTTCGCGTACATCAATAAGTTGAAACGATTCATTGGATTTTAATTGTTGTAACAAATCGCTTGCGCTTATATTCCGAATATTATTTTGAACGATAGGTTTGATACCACAAAAAATATCGTAATCCACCAATTCTGTGATAGGTGCAAGGTTTGGATTTTTAGAAACTTTCAACACGCGGGTCATAAAACTCGCTGCATCAAATAAAAAAAGTCGCCCAGCGAGTGGTTCGCCCACTCCTGTCAGTACTTTAATCGCCTCACTCGCCTGAATGCTGCCAATAATGCCGGGCAAAACGCCCAAAACCCCACCTTCTGCACAATCAGGAATCATATCAGGCGGCGGCGGCGCGGGAAACAAATCCCGATAATGCACACCGCGTTCTCCATTCGCCTGCGGATAATTGAACACCGAAACTTGCCCTTCAAACCGAAAAATCGAACCATAAATATTCACTTTTCCTTTGATAACACAAGCATCATTGACCAAATAACGCGTTTGAAAATTATCCGTACCATCTGCTATAACATCATAGTTTTCAATGATTTGCAATGCATTATGGCGCGTTAACGCAATCGGATAAGCTGTAATATCAATATGCGGATTGAGTTCCAATAATTTGCGGCGGGCAGTTTCGGCTTTGGATTTGCCTATATCGGCACTATTGTACAAAATCTGTCGTTGCAGATTCGTCACATCCACCACATCAGGGTCGATGATGCCAATGCGTCCAACGCCCGCCGCCGCCAAATACAGCAATATCGGGCTACCCAAACCGCCCGCGCCAACCACCAAAACGCTCCCTTTTTTCAATTTCAACTGCCCTTCCAAACCCAATTCGGGCAAAGTCAAGTGACGACCATAACGCAATAATTCTGCTGACGAAAGATTCATAACGAAGACTGAATGGTGAATAATTTTTGCAAAAATAACAAAAATGCGCTTTTTTGAGCCTAAAAATCACCCATTGTAAGTATTTTTTAGTTAATTTGCGCAAAGTTCTGTTCAAAAACACGCTTGAAAGAACCTAATGAGACCAACATACCGTTTACAGTGAAAATTGCAATTACCACATGCTTCGTTACCTTTTTTTATCGGGCATTCTCCCGTTGTTTCTCTCGGGCGGACAACTTATTAACAGCCCTCTTACAAAACCATTTGTTGCAAAAACGCTCGAAAAACCTGTTTTTGTGAAAGATCCTGTTGCGGAGGACGATTCTGCAACGGTTAAATTGATATTTGCGGGCGATATTATGAGTCAATTGTTGCAAATCGAATCTGCCGAGATTGCCCCTGACCGATATGATTTTGAATCGTGTTTTCAATACATGCGTCCTGTCTTGGAACGAGCCGATGTAGCATTGGGCAATTTAGAATTTACGATGCCCGGACATCCGCCGTACACGGGTTATCCCAATTTTCGCAGTCCAGACACTTTTGCAGCCGCGCTTTCACACGCAGGTTTTGATATTTTGGTCACGGCGAACAACCATTCCAATGATGGTGGGTTAGAAGGCATCACGCATACGTTGGAAACGCTGGATAAAAATCACCTTTTGCACACAGGAACTTTTGCCGATTCGTTCAGTAAGCGCATTTATTATCCATTTATTTTTTACAAAAAAGGGATAAAATTTGCCTTAGTGAATTATACTTTGCACACGAATGGTATCAAAACGCCTCAACCTGCCTTAGTCAATCGTTTAGAAATCGCTGATTTTCAACGAGATATAACATTGGCTAAAAAAATGAATCCTGATTTTATCATCGCTTTTGTGCATTGGGGCGTTGAATATCAGTTGCATGAAAATGAGGAACAGCAAGTTTTATCGAAGTTGCTGCATCGGGCGGGCGCGGATATGGTGGTGGGTTCGCATCCACATGTCGTGCAACCGATTAAAATGATTTATGAAAAATCAAAACCGCAATTGACCGCGTATTCTTTGGGCAATTTCATTTCGGCGCAGCCTTATGAAAATACAGAAGGCGGTATTTTGTTTGAAGTGGATGTCAAAAAGGCTCGCGGCAAAACGAATATTATTGATTATCGCTATTTGCCCGTTTTGCGATACACGCCGACTGGTACGAAAGGCAATTATTTTGCAATACCGATTAGTGCCTATGAAGATACGATTCAAAATGTTTTAAATATGCCGTTATCTGAAAGGATTAAAATGCGCACTTTTGCCCAAAACACGCGCGCGCGATTAGATAGTTTTGGCATAAAAGAACGTTTATTAAACCTTAAAACGTTAATGAAGCATTTTTGAAATAGGATGCTTCTGATTTCAAGGATTGGAAGGATTTTGGTTCTCTGAAAATTTTTGTGGGTGATGGATGTACGGATTTCACGGATTTTCACTTGGTTTTCACGGATTTGGGTTCCAAAAATCCGTAAAAATCAAGTGAAAATCCGTGAAATCCGTACATCCATCACCCACATTTTGTACTAAGGATTTTTTGAGTTCTTCAACCGAAAGCATCTTTTCAATCTTTGGAATCATAAGCATCCTATTTCAAACGAATCCCAGAAATCCATATTTGAAAAAAGCGAAATCCGTTTGGGACTTCGCTTTAAAATACAACTATGAAATAACATTTTTTTGTAAAAAAAAACCTTATTACCAGCTCATATCATCCTCCTCATCCAAAGGTTTAGATGCTTTTACCGTAGCAGCGACAGGCGTAACACCAATATTGGTATTCGGCAACTCCTCCGTCCCATCTGTAACAGGGCGTTCACGGTCTTCTTCTGCCCCGTTTCGCGCTTCAAACTCCTCTTGACGGCGCGCAAACTCATCATAGTCGTACTGAGGCATCAGTTCGGTTTTGATGTGATGGATTGTTTCCTCCAACGATTGAATAAAACGATTGAAATCCTCTTTATACAAGAAAATTTTGTGACGCTCATACCCGCCGTTAAAATTTTTGGTACTTTCCGTTAAAGTCAGGTAATAATCCTCTCCTTTCGTTCTGCGAACGTCGAAAAAATAGGTTCTCCGTTTGCCCGCACGCATTTTCTTTGAATAGACGCTTTCAAAGCGTTTGGAATCTCTCTCGTTACTCACCGGAACAACATTTTGATGAACGAAAATTTTTATTTCAAGCCTTGTGATAATGGAACAACATTTTGGAAAATTTTCATTTCAATCCGAAGGATGGCATGACATCGCAAAAGTAATGCTTTGTTTGTAACCACAATACTTTTTTTCTGAAAATGCTCCGAACCATTATAACATATTTTTTTTGCAAACTTGCAATTTATTCAAAATCAAATCTTTATGCCCTTTTAGCAAATTATAAATTTTTTTTTAAAATATTATAAAAATGCTTCAAAATGCACCCAAAAACTTTCCTTTTTTCGTTTTACACCGATACAACCGCTTTGATAGCAGGATGTGGGTCATAATTTTTCAACTTAAAATCGTCATATTTGAAATCAAAAATATTTTTAACCGCAGGATTGAGTATCATTTGGGGCAAATCTTTGGGAATTCGCGTCAATTGTAATTCAGCTTGTTCCAAATGATTCAAATAAAGATGCAAATCGCCAAACGTATGGATAAATTCACCCACTTCTAAATCGCAAACTTGCGCTATCATCATCGTCAACAACGCATAAGAAGCAATATTGAACGGTACGCCCAAAAACGCATCCGCAGAGCGTTGATACAATAAACACGATAATTTACCTTCACTTACGTAAAATTGAAACAAACAGTGGCATGGAGTCAACGCCATTTGTTTTAAATCACCTACATTCCAAGCATTGACAATAATGCGCCGAGACGTAGGATTTTGCCGAATGGTTTGAATGGCTTCTGTGATTTGGTCAATGGTTTCCCCATTTTGAGTTGCCCAACTCCGCCATTGTTTGCCATAAATGGGTCCCAAATCGCCCTTTGTATCTGCCCATTCATCCCAAATCCGCACTTTATGTTGTTTGAGGTAGGCAATATTGGTTTCGCCTTTTAAAAACCATAACAACTCATGTATAATGGATTTAAGATGTAACTGTTTGGTTGTCAATAGCGGAAAGCCTTTTGACAAATCAAAACGCATCATGTAACCAAAGGTACTTATCGTGCCAGTCCCAGTTCGGTCTTCTTTTTTCACCCCATTTGCTTGAATGTGGCGCAATAAATCATGGTATATTTTCATGTATGTTAAAAATGGAATGAATGAATCGCATAATCGTTTTATAACAGCGTTTGGAGGGTTTGAAACCCTCCAAACGCTCTATATTGCGCTATTTTTTATACCTTACCTGTATCTTCAAATGTACCCATGCGACAATATTTATTAATGCGCAATTCGATGCGTTCATCGGGGTCTAAATGCTTTAATTCTGCCAAAGCGCGTTTGATTTGTGCTTTCAAGGTTGCCGCCATCGCTTCGGGTGCGGTATGTGCGCCGCCCAGTGGCTCCCGAATAATCCCATCAATCAACCCAAAAGAATACATATGTTCTGCGGTTAATTTGAGGGCTTCAGCCGCCTGCTCCTTATAATCCCAAGAATGCCAAAGAATCGACGAACAGGATTCGGGCGAAATCACCGAATACCAAGTATTTTCCATCATATACACGCGGTCGCCCAAACCAATCCCAATCGCCCCACCTGACGCACCTTCGCCAATGACAATACAAATAATCGGCACACGTAATTGAGCCATTTCAAACAAGTTACGCGCAATCGCCTCTGCTTGACCGCGTTCTTCGCCTTCCAACCCAGGGTTTGCACCTGGCGTATCAATCAAACAAACCACAGGAATATTAAACCGTTCCGCCGTTTTCATCAGCCGCAAGGCTTTTCGATAACCTTCGGGATTTGCCATCCCAAAATTGCGATATTGGCGCATCTTTGTATTAATGCCCTTTTGATGCCCAATCATCATCAAGGTTTGACCATCCAAATCCGCCATGCCACCGACAATCGCCTTATCATCGGAAAAATGGCGGTCGCCATGTAATTCGATAAATTTTTTACACATTTGTTGCACATAAAACAACGTGTAAGGTCGTTCCGGATGCCGCGACAATTGGACTTTTTCCCAACCCGAAAGATTATCATAAATATCTTTCAGTTTATTTTTAATTTTCGTTTCCAAATCGGTGATGGAAGCCGTGACATCAATATCGCCTTGTTCGGAAATCTGTTTTAGTTTATCCAACTGCTCATACAGCACTTCCAACGGTTTTTCAAACTCCAAAAAGACCATTATGGGTAAAGGTTTTATGCAAAAGTGACTCAATTTTTAAAAAAACTATATTCCAATAGCTCCTTTTTTCGAGTACAAAAGTACTATTTTTATGCAGACAAAAAAAAAATTATTTTTTTTTAAAAAAAAAGCAAAAAAAACTTGCACAGTATTAAAAAGCATATTACCTTTGCATCGCAATTGGAAGCAATAGCAAATAAAATGTAAGAAAAAGGTCTGGTAGCTCAGTTGGTTAGAGTACATGCCTGTCACGCATGGAGTCGCGGGTTCGAGCCCCGTCCGGACCGCTTAAAGCGCAATTCATTGGAAAACAATGTTTTGCGCTTTTCTTTTTTTAGAACCTTTCTAAATAAAAACAAAAATTCACTCACTTCTTTCCTCCTTTTTACAAAAAAGCCTACCTTTGTTGCAGATTTTCAGTAATAATTTTTACCTTTTAAAAAATTTTAAAAAAAATGAGTGTTAAAAATACAGATGCACCTGCGGGCAATCGCTATTGGATGCTATTCGGCATTTCATTAGCCGTCATGATTGGTTTATTATGCACCCGCCCAGAATGGTTTTGGGTCGTTTTGCCGTTTGTCTGCACGTACTTCGTCCAAGCGATGGATTGGATTTAAGCCATTCCGATACCATTGGAATACGGATGACACGGATTGAGCCGATTTACACGGATTTTTTTTACAAACAAATCCGTGTAAATCGGCTCAATCCGTGTCATCCGTATTTCAATGGTATCTAATTTGTACTTTTTAAAACCTTATTTTAGCATAAAAGATTGGATAAAAGCGTTTAACATAGCATGAAAAAATTTATCCTATTCCTCGCATTCACTCAAAGCATTGCCGCAAGTCATGCTCAATTGCGCTCTCGGAAAGTGCAGTTGGAAACCATTACCGTTAATGAGGAGTTTCCAACCACGTATCGGGAACGGACTTTTATCAAAGGTTTGGCTGGATTTGTCAATAATATTGACCAATTAGTGGGTTCGCTCATCCTGATTGACCCTCAACATAAATCAAGTGTCTTGACGCGCTTCGTCAAACAGGGCAAACCGCCGATTGTGACGGCTTCCACTTCGGATGTGATTTACAATTCTAAAATCGACAATCGGTTCAAAGCCAATGGTTCGTATGCGATTGCGTCTGCATCGGTGAAGGAAAATTCGGTTTATGAAGTGGTGATTACGGATATTGGAGTTGCGTTTTTGCCCGAAGATTATATTCCCTATTTGGATATTTGTAAAGCATCCATCAAAGTCACGCCCGAAGTCAAAAAACAAATGTTTTACGTGCGTTCTGCCAAATTAACGACGGTTTTTACCCGCGCTTTTCGCAAAAATGAAAAATCGGCAATTGTCACAGGGACGGTTTTTTGTCTCGGCGGCGAAGTGTATAGCAGTGCTGACCAATTTAAAGTAGATTATATCGTGTCGGTCGATTTAGTGAGTTTGGAACATTTATTAACATTGCAAAATTGCAACGATTTAATCAATCATGAGGAATTGAAATTGCGCAGTGCGGAACAAGCTACTGCTTTGGAACGCGCCAAAGCCGAAGAAGCCCGAAAAGCCCGCGAAAATGAATTGAACGCGCTCAAAGCGGAATTGGAAAATTTGAAAAAAATATTCGCATCGAATGCCGATAATTCCAAAGTTTTGCAAAAGCAATTGGATGATGCACAAAAAGATATTACGAAAGCCAATGATGCGTTGCAAAAAGCAGAGGCAAAATCAAAATCATTAGAAGCTGTTGCGCTAACTGCCAAAACCAAATCTTCAGATGGTGAAAAATTAATCATCACGGTTAAAAATCCAGAAGGCAAAGATAATGTATTGGAAATCAAGAATTTAGATGAGTTGAGTAAAGAAAAATTGAAAGCATTGGGTTTTGATGTCGATGCGTTGCCGAAAGGAAAATAATTATATTTAAAATATAGATATTAATTGAACTGGGATGCATTGGTAACAAGGTGTCCCAGTTGCTTGTGTATCGGAAAGCATTTTAAATTCATAACAGAATCGTAGGGTACATAACAAATTTAGTAGTCGGGAAAATTATTTACCGCGTATCGCGGGAAATAAATTTCCCGACTACTAAATTTGTTAGGCGGAAACGCTTTCTACATAAAATTATAAATAAAATATTCAATATTTTATAAAATGTTTACCTATATTTGTAGATAGTCCTTTTGGAAACTGCTAACAAATTTACTTTTTTAACTTAAACCATTGAAAATCAGTTTATTACAAATCAATTAAAACAAATGAAAATGTTCAAAAAACCAGCAAGAATCCTCTTTTTAGTTGGATTCAGTCTTTTTTTTGGTGCTGTGATGGCACAAAACACGCTTTCCCTTCAAGCACGACCCATTCAAAAAACAATTCAAATGCCTATTTTGGAATCCATAGCGCATTATGACCTTTTTGAATTGGATGCCAAATCCATCTATGCGCATGCCCAAAAATCCGTTCAAGGCACCTTCGAACTTCGCCTCCAATTCGGTACGCAGGATTGGGCAATGGTGTTAGAACCTGCCAAAGTGCATGGCTCCGATTTTGAATTTAGGACGCAAACGGGGCAAAGCGTCCAAGCCGCAACGCATATTACGTACAAAGGTTATTTGAAAAACGACCCGACAACCCAAGTTCGTATGACGATTAGTGATAATTACATTTTTGGACTGATTTTGGATTCAGAACAACATTCGTTTGAAATGATTCAAAAGACAACACAACTATCTGAAAATGAAATTTTTATGCTTTATAAAAAGGATTCATTGAATTCAAAACCATTGCTTTGCGGACATCCATCCGTTGCTGGAATGCCCGATATACACCAAGCTCCGTTGCCTCAAACCGCGTCAATGGTCAATACGTATTGTACTCGATTGAGCGTTGTTTTGGATTGGCAAGGGTTGGCAAAAGCAGGTTCTTTGGCGAATTTCAATGCAGATTTGCAAACCATTATAAATATTGTTAATGGATATTACACGGGTTTCAGCATGCAATACGAATTAAGTCCTGTTTTCGTCATTGCAGCATCGCCGAATCCTTGGACGGACGCACCTGGAAATCAAAGTCAATTAGTCCAAAATTTTGCACGATGGGCTTTTCCAAATCTTTCGCCGAATACTTATAATTGTGCTTTGCTGTTCACAGGCACTAATATGAATGGGATTGGTTATGCGTATTACGGGCACATGTGTCCAGGCGATGACTCCCGATTCGGCGAAGTGGATTATCAATACGCGCAACCCACTACGCAAAGAGCTAATCTGACGACGCATGAATTAGGACATCTTTGGGGTGCGCAACATTCGAGCAGCAGTTCCACCTATATTATGAGTCCGAGCGTGTATAACGGCACGTTGCAATGGGACGCGGCGGCTTCGAGTGTGATAACGACTGCTATCAATACGACTTTCAATAGTTGTTTAGGTCGTTGCAGTCGTTTGGCGGTTGATTGGACGTATCCTGTTCAGAGTCAAGTCTTTACGAATCTTAATTCGATGACATTTGCTGCCAATGCTGCTGCAGATGGCACCGTTACAAGCGTTTCTTTTTGGGTGAATAACGTTTTAGTGGGCACGGATAACAGCAGTCCGTACACGATGAATTGGACTCCACCTGCGTATGGGGATTACACTTTGAAGGCGATTGTAACCGATAATCTTGGCGCGACGCTTTCGGAATCCATCACAATTACGGTTCAAAATGGGGTGCGAATCACGGTTGTCGTGCCAGTGAATCGGAGTAGCGATGATGCAGAACAAAATATAAGTTCGGGAAGTGTGGATTTGAACAGCACCGATTTGGAATTAGCGAATGAAGGCGGCTCGACACCACAAGAAGTTGGAATGCGTTTCAATACGATTAACATTCCAAAAAATGCGACGATTACAAATGCCTATATTCAATTTACGACGGATGAAACCGATTCAAACCCTGTCGCATTGACGATTTATGGCGAAGATAAAGCGAATCCGCCGACTTTTATTGCTACAAATCTTAATATATCGAGTCGGGTGAAGACGAGTCTTTCAGTGCCTTGGTCTCCTGCGGCATGGGCGGTTACAGGCGAAGCAGGAACTGCGCAACGAACCCCAAATCTGAGCAATTTGGTTCAACATTTGGTGAATCGGGCGGATTGGGTTCCCAATAATTCGATGGTTTTTTTGATAAACGGCGCAAGTAAACGCACGGCGGCATCTTATGATTATGCTGCGGCAAGCGCACCTGTGCTTCGGATTACGTATAATCCTGCTATTTCAGGAGTGGAAACGACAACGATTCCAACCTTGCATTGGACGGCTTTTCCGAATCCATTTAGTACTTCGGTTGATTTTCAGTTTGAATTGCCGCAAGCATCGCCTGTTCAAATCACGGTATTTAATGGTATTGGACAGCGAATTGCGTCTGTTGCGGATCAAAATTTTTCAGCAGGACAACATAAGGTGCATTGGATGCCCGATGTTTCGACTCCAATTAGAATTTATTATGTTGTGTTATCCACTGGTAATCAAGTGATTATGCATAAAATTCTAAAAAGCCTTTAATATCAACCCTAAAACGGCATAGTAGTCGGGAAATTTATTTCCCGCCGTATCGTGGGAAATAAATTTCCCAACTACTGTGCCGTTTTGCAATTATCTTACAAAATCAATATGAACGGTGAAACCAACCTCTATAAGTTGATTTCAAGCATGAAACCGCATCTAAATGATGGAGAATACGTGTTTTGCACATTGCAAACAATTGTAATAGATTCTCAAAAGATCCTCTGTTTTTTCAAAGAAACAGAAGCTATTACAATCATTTGCGCCAAAACGGATGCGGATGAGCAAGGTTTTTCCTATCATGGAACCTTTGCATGGATCACATATTTCAAACCTTGTGATACTGGAAAGACTTTTCCAATTTTACGGCTGAAAAGTAATATTTTATCAGCCAACCTTACTATCCAACTAACATCACACAAAAGTAAACTCTATTGCAGAAATTTGCAAATATATTTTGTTAAAAATACATATTTTTTTTGTTTTTATAAAGTAAAAAAATATTTGATGACTAACTCTCATTTGCAAAATATTGAAAATAATCTAAAATTAAATCAAACCAAAGAACAAAAATAATACCTTTGTTTTGATTTGAAAATTGAGAT
>JBDLWG010000128.1:0-4401 GCA_039804385.1 Bacteroidota bacterium | reverse complement strand
ATTCTGTGGGTAATGGATAGGGTTGCAACCTCGACGACTTTATACACGTTTATCGACTGTGCATTTGCCGTTGAAACTTGCGCAATACGACTTGATATTCACGCGCTTTTCGGTCCTGTCGAAGTCCATATTCGGTTGCGTAAAGTCCCGATTTGGCAAATTTGGTGGCTTGTTCAACA
The DNA here is from genome assembly GCA_039804385.1 of Bacteroidota bacterium. Taxonomy (GTDB): domain Bacteria; phylum Bacteroidota; class Bacteroidia; order Chitinophagales; family Saprospiraceae; genus JAAFJT01. The sequence continues at coordinate 4,222 of JBDLWG010000128.1, read as the reverse complement.
GGATAATACCGACTTTGGGTATTCAAAAGGTGAGCGAGCGTAATCGTTTGGGATTACAAAGTAAAATGTTCCTATGTGGAAAAGCAAATTTTATTTTAAAATAATAATATTTTTATTTATTTATATATTTTTGACAAATATTTATAAATAAAAAATAGTTGCATAAGTACTGGAAACTTCGGATATCTCTTTTCAGGCGAAACCGCATGACAAACTATCCGAGCACCTTCACAAGGGTTCCACCTATTTCTGGCACATCAAAGACGACTTTAATGGCTTCACCTTGCAGCATTGCGCCGACGAGAAAAAGTCCTAAACCATTCCCTCGTTCTTGATTCGTGCCGCGTTGCGAAGCGGTCACTTCGCGCATGAGTTTGGTACGCTGTTCGGGCGAGATGCCTACGCCGAAATCTTGGATGCAAAAACCCTTGCCTTCGGTGAAAAGGCGAATCGGTTGATTCCAAAAACTGTATTTGATGGCATTGGACAACAAATTATGCACGATAATTTGCAATTTTTCGGGCGCAATCGGCAGTAACACGTTATCATTCAAGTCATTCTGAATCGTCAGTGATTTGCCTTGAATCGCAACACTCAATTCTTTCACGACCTTTTGAACCACATGATTCACATTCGCAACCGCATTTTTATCTTTTTTAGCCAACGATAACTTCTTCATTTTCAATAAGTTCGTCAAAATGCCATTCACCGAATTGATTTGACCTTCCAAACTTTGAGAAGCTTGTGCCACAAACGGGTCGTCTTTATTGAGTTTTTTGAGCAACAATTTTACGCCCAAAAGCGGTTCTTTGATGTCGTGCGACAGGATTGCAATCGTATGTTCATTCAGTTCATTTTGTTGAGCGATGATGTTTTTTTGTTTTTTCAAGGCGTTGTAAAAATACAACAACGTCCCGAAGCCGCCGAGCAACAACGCTGAAAACAAACCTAAATAAAGATTTTGTTTTAATTGCGCTGAAAGTTCCAAACATTTCGTTAAAAGTTCGGCATTTTTTAATTTTAAATCCAATTCTTTGCCTTTTTCGCGGGCTTCGGAAAGCGAAAGTTCCTGTGTTTTCTCTTGTTTTTCCGCTTGTTCTTGGAGGTACGCCAAATGAACCAAATCTTTTTCCTTGTTGCTCAATGCTAAGGCTTGTTCTTTGAGCGTCAAGTTTTGCTGATTGAGCGTCAGGGCTTGTTCGCGTTGGAACGTCAATAATTTTTGTTTTTCTAATTGCTCGGCGGTCAGTTGTTGCTCATATTTGAAGGCAGTTTCTTTTTTGTCAAACGCGTACTGCATTTCTTTGCGCGTGATTTGTTTTTTGACATCATTCCCTAAAATGCTATCTTTGAGCGTGATGTGATTTTTGTAAGCATCGTATGCTTTTGGATACAAACCTTGTTCTTCATAAACCTTGCTGAGTCCTTCCCAAGAGGCATTTTTGATAGCAACCCCTGTTTCCATACTCAATTTTAACGCTTCTTGATAATAAAAAATCGCTTTTTGGAGGCGTTCCGAACGGTCCGAACCCTCTTTGAGTGGAACCGTTGATTTTTGATACACCGAACCTAAATAACAAGAACCCCAAGCTCGAGTCGAACGGTCATTCGTTTTGGTACTCAAATCAAGGCTTCGGAATAAAGCTGTAGCCGCTTCGGTGTAATTGCCGAGCGCGAGTTGCGTTTTGCCAATATTATACAAATTGATACTCACGCTGGTCTTATTCCCAATCGCTTCATTAATCGCTAAGGCTTTATGAAGCAATTCTAAGGATTTGTCATACGCTTTCAAACCAAAATAAGCGGTCGCAATATTGTCATTGCACATCGCTACCCACATTTTATTGTCTAACTTTTGATTGATTTCCAATGCTTTATTCAGACTGACCAAGGCTTCCTTGTAATCGGCTAATGAATTTTGGATATATCCAATATTATTCAAATTGGTCGCTAAGGCTTCTAATTCACCCCATTTTTCATTTATCACAAGGGCTTTTTGAAGGAGATTCATGGCTTGAGGAAAGTCTGCAACCGCCATGTGGATCGTACTCGCATTATTAAAAGCAATGGCAATTTCTTTTTCTTGTTGGGTTTGTTGCAAGATTGGCAGACACAAATCGTACATTTTCCATGCAGTCGGTACATCGCCTTTCCGCCGATAGAGCATCACAAGGTCATTGTAAAGCCGTCCAATGGCAGCCTGATTTTGCGCTTTCTTTTGAATTGCTAACGCCTTTTCAAACAAAATTAACGCATCGGCATAACGACTATTGCGCATTAAATTTTTACCTGTTGCTTGGTAAGCGTCGGCAAGGAAGGCTTTATGTTCTAATTGCGTTGCCAATTGAATGGCTTTTTCGCCAAATTCAATGCCTTTTAACTGATTTTTGCTTTGATAACCTTCTGATATTTTGATAAGTGCTTTTAATTGAATCGTATCACTTGCGGTATAATGCTCGCAAAAACGCACCAAACTATCGATGTTGATAGTGGATTGTGAAAAAATGGGATTTACAACAAAGGCTAAAAACGCCATTTGCATCCATAAGAACCCTGTGGATTTGAACGGTAACGCCTTATTAAACTTATCTTTGTTCATAGCAAAAAAAATAAAAATTGGTTTTAGTGACTAACAACACAAAGATAAGAGAATTTGGCATTTTCAGACCTATTCCAAATTAAATGGGTATCAATAAAGTAAGTGGTTAATGTTAAATAATCGATAACAACGTTTGGAGGGTTTCAAACCCTCCAAACGTTATAATACCTTGAAAATCAATATTTTAGTCAGCATTTTTTTGTCGATTCTTTAACTTCTACTACTTATCATAATGCTTAAAACCCGAAAAGAGATAAAACATTTTTTTTTATCTCTTTTCAAGTCTTTATTGTGATCCTTTATTGTTTTAACGTTCCTTTGTAAAGCCAAAGCATTAGCTCCACAAGCGTTTGCTTGCAATGGCTGCCCCCTCTGCCATTGCTTTGAATTTGGCGTAAACGATTTCCTCATCTACCGAACCAAATCCCGCAAAAGTTGAAAAACCGCAATCGGTTCCTGCAATAACGCGCTCTCTGCCGACAATATTGGCAAACGTTTCAATGCGTTGTGCGACTAATTCGGGGTGTTCGATAAAATTGGTGGTCGAATCTAAGACTCCAGGAATTAAGATTTTATCATCCGGAATCTTTGAATCTCTAAAAACCGTCCACTCATGAGCATGTCTTGGATTCGCCGTTTCAAACAATAAACCTTGAGGTTTGGCGCGTAAAGCAATGGGTAAAACAAGGCTCATTGGAGCATCGTGGTGGTGCGGTCCTTCGTAATTGCCAAAACAAACGTGCATCCGAACCCGATCGGCTGCAATATTCCGCAAGGCGTAGTTCATCACTTCAATATGTTGATTGGCAAGTCGGATATAATTAGCTTCGCTTTCGTTTTTGAACATCATGTGTCTGCCTAAACCAATATCAGGTGAATCCAATTGCAATATAAAACCCGCCGCTACAATAGCTTCATACTCAGGACGCATCGCTTCGGCTAAGGCTTCAAGGTATTCATCTTGCGTTTTGTAATGTTTGTTGGGCAAAAACAACGCGATGACACCAGGAGAAGCGGCATTCATAAAGGTATCAAAAGGCTTGTGTTGTTGGATTGCCGCTTTAAAATGGGCCACATCTTGTTCAAGTGGCAAGACACTTTTCACCTCAATCGCCGATACGCAGCACGGACGCGAATAGGTCGGTGTACCGCCTCCTTTTGCTGCCCGTTGCATAAAACTCGGAAAATCCTCCAAATCCTTTGGTGGATTGCGCGGACTGTCGCCTTCAAAACCCGTTATGCGGTCTTTGATATAGGTTGAATAACTAATTTTACTCATTTCGCCGTCGCTCACAATGTCAATACCGGACGCGACTTGACGGGCAACAACCGTATGAACGGCATCTTGAATCGTGCGGCTAAATTGTTGCTCGTCAACGTTTTCACCACGTTCTTTGGCAAAAACCAAGTCGGTTACGGCTTTTGAACGGGGCAAACTGCCGACATGAGTTGTGAGAATTCTTTCTGAACTTGTTCGCATTGTTATTATTTTTTAAATTTTATCTCAGTACGTGACAAAAAGAGAAATGGGGTGATGGATGTACGGATTCAACGGATTTTCACGGGATTTTCACGGATTTGGAGTTGGAACGAATGGTAAAATCCGTAAAAATCTTGTGAAAA
>JBDLWG010000127.1:0-18751 GCA_039804385.1 Bacteroidota bacterium | reverse complement strand
GGCAATTCGGTTTTGGTTGGGTCTTGGTTGATTGGTCAAGAACCTGCTGGCATTGGTCTGAGAGAATCGGATTCAATGATTACAGATAATGGAAGTCGTTTTTTACCACATTTGATTGTTTAAATTGGATGATTAAAATTGCAATAATTCGGACGAATAGCTGTAATTTGTGGCAAAATTGTAGTTACAAAAAATTATTAATTGAATATGGATTTTAAAAATTTTAAACCCAAATCTTTTTGGGAACGCCCAGAAGGGGTCACGGGCTTGATATTTTTATCAGCATTATTGATAGGCGGCGGCTACTTATTTGCCAAATACTTGCCTATTATCGTACATTTGGCGGAAAATACCCTGTATTTAGCAGGGATGTTAGCCGCATTAGCGGCGATAGTGTATATGGTACTCGACCCAAAAATGCGCAACTTGCTTTTTTATATGTACAAAAGCGTAATGCGTTCGATAACAGGCTTGTTTGTACAGATTGACCCTGTGGGGATTTTACGTTCTTACACAGCGCATTTGGAGGCAAGTATTGTTAAAATGGCGAAACAAGTAGGTCAATTACGCGGTCAAATGCACAAATTGAAAGAAATTATTGTCAATAATCAAAAAGAAGTAAAAAGTAATATCCATTTGGCGAGTAAGGCAAAAGAAGGCGGCAATCAGGCGCAAATGATTTTGCAAACCCGAAAAGCAGGGCGTTTGCAAGATAGTAATGTCCGATTAGAAGATTTGTACAAAAAAATGGAAGTTTTGTATCGGGTTTTGACCAAAATGCAAGATAATTCGACGATATTGGTAGAGGATATTAAAGACCAAGTGCGCGTCAAAGAAGTGGAACAAAAAGCAATACAGGCGAGTCACTCGGCGATGCAATCCGCGATGAATATTTTGAGTGGCGACCCTGATAAAAAAATGATGTTCGATATGGCAATGGAAGCGGTTGCCAATGATGTGAGTACGAAAGTGGGTGAAATGGAGCGTTTTATGGAGGTGAGTAATAAGTTTATGCAATCTATCGACCTTCAAAATGGCGTTTTTGAGGAAGAAGGAATGGCGATGTTGGAAAAATGGGAAAAAGAAGGCACTTCTTTATTACTTGGCAATGAAAAAAATGTGTTAATCAATAAGCAAGATACGTTAGATTTAACGCCGCCTGTTGAAAAACCCATTGTGCGCGATGAAGCACATCGCAATCAGTATGACGATTTTTTTAATTAATTCTTTTTTTTCAATTTTTTTTAAAAAAAAGATAAAAAAAATTTGGTGGTATTATAAAAAGTCGTATCTTTGTTTTGAATTTTTAAAAAGTGAAATAATTGGGTTGCGTTCTCCGTAGAAAAACGGAGAACGCATTTTTTATTTTAGCCCAATTTGTGGTAAATTGGAACGCGGATCACCCGAATCTTAGCGACATTGTAAATAAATATTGGGCGTTTCGATTACATTGCTTTTATGCCCCGCACGGTCTTTAATGGCGATTTGATAAACCAATGTATCAATAGGTTTTGTAATAGAAGGTTCGCAAGGCGGAATCACATTACAACAAGTCGTAAACAATAACAACTTGATATCGCCGCTAATACCATTGCCTGCCCCTTGGTCAGGCACATATGGAATCCTAAACGTTTCAGCGAGTTGATTTTTTCGTTTATCGGTTACGAAAACATTTACACTATCTCGGTCGTTCCCTTTATTACCCAAATCGCCATCGCCATCCGTAAATGCAACGGTCAACCAAACGGAATCTTGTTGAAAGGTTCCTTGCCGCATGGTATTTTTGGAAAGAGCCGAAAACGTAATTTGAGGCTCTATTGGATAATCGGGCGGGCGCACACAAGCAGCCATGCCCAGTATAGAATAAACAACTATTTTATTTTTAATATTCATTTTAAATTGACTTTGAATACATTAAGAAAAAAAATAAAAGAAAAAGTGCTGCATTTGAGCCTTCAAAAAACGCCGCGTGCAGGCGCGTTTGAAGCCTTAGCCTTAGAAATTTTTAAATATCAATACGAACAAAACGATTTATATCATCAATATGGTTCGCTTTTGGGCAAAGATATTTCCAAAATTAAAACGATTGACGCGATTCCCTTTTTGCCCATACAATTTTTTAAAAATTATGTGATAAAAACAAATTTTGAGGGCAAAAATTGGAAAGAAAAAACCATTTTTACCAGTAGCGGCACCACAGGTGCGGCAACTTCTCAACATTTTGTACGCAATTTACAGACTTATTTGCAAATTGCACGCAATGGTTTTCAATCTTTTTACGGTTCGATTGAAAATTATTGCATGATTGGCTTGCTGCCTGCGTATGCGGAACGAACTGGCTCGTCCTTGATTGCGATGGTGGATGATTTTGTCAAAATCTCACCATATCCGCAAAGTGGTTTTTTTTTATATGATTTTAAACAACTCATTGAAATTTTAAAAGAAAATCAAGCGAGTCAAATTCCGACCGTTTTAATTGGCGTTAGTTTCGCACTGTTGGATTTGGCAGAACAATATCCTACGGATTTGAGCAATATTATTATTATGGAAACGGGTGGTATGAAAGGTCGCCGCGAAGAACTCACTCGAAATGAATTACATACGTATTTAAAAAAGGCGTTTAAGGTGAATCAAATTCATTCTGAATATGGAATGACTGAACTTTTTTCGCAAGCCTATTCGGTCGGAAATGGCATTTTTCACCCCTCCCCTACCCTACGCGCTTACACGCGAGACGTAACCGACCCACTTTGCCTGCTCAAAACGCCGAATCGACAAGGCATTTTAAACCTAATTGATTTAGGCAATTTTGATACAATCAGTTTTATTGCGACGGATGATTTGGGACGGGTGCAAGCAGATGGCTCTTTTGAAGTATTGGGGCGGTTGGATCATTCGGATATTCGAGGTTGTAATTTGCTGGTTTTATAAAAATGCAAAAAATTAAATATTTTGTATTATTTCTTTGAAAAATAAAAATATTAATAAACATTTTGTAGTTTATAAATAAAGCTACAGCTTTGTGTTTTTAATTTACCTTTGTCTAAAAAATTAGAATGATGCAAACAATTGAAGTTAAAAAAGGATTAAAAATAGAGTTAGACGACTTAATTGTAGGTTTATCTAAATTAGACTTGCAAGAATTGACGGCTTTTTTTGAAAAACTCAATCAACAAATGGGTTTTTCCGAACCGCAAATCACGCGACCGAAACAAGAAATTTTGTTGTTAAAGCAAATTAAATCAATGATACCGCGTTCAATCGTGCGGCGTTTCAAAGAGTTGCAACAAAAACAACACATTCAACCACTGTCTATGCCTGAAGAAACCGAAATTTTAGTGTTGATAGATTTTATAGAGCAAAAAAGTGCTGAACGCGTTTATTTATTAGGCGCATTGGCGAAACTGCGACAAATCCACATCTCGGAATTAGTCAAACAGTTAAACTTAAAGAATTTTCATGGCTAAACGACGCAAATTTGCCGCCTCAGAACGAGAGTTAGTGACGCAACGCGCACAAGGCATTTGCGAATACTGTCAAATGCCTGTAGCTTACTGTCCTGACCCATTTGAAATGGAGCATATTGTGCCATTGGTACATGGTGGAACGAATGAATTGAATAATATTGCCTTTTCTTGCGGCGGTTGTAATCAATTCAAAGGTGCCAAAATAGAGTCAGTTGACCCACTTACTCAACAGACTGTGCGGTTATTTCATCCCAGAAGGGACGCTTGGCAAACTCATTTTCAATGGATAAGTGGTTTTTCCCTTGTAGAAGGCATTACACCCATCGGCAGAGCAACCGTCGAATGTTTGCAACTCAATAGAAATGGATGTGTTAATTTACGAATTGCTTTAGTTGCATTTGGCGTACATCCGCCAGCTATATGAAAAGCACAGCCTTAAAAATGCAAAAAAATCAAGTATTTTGTAGTTTACAAATAAGGTGATAACTTTGTAGGAACTTTTACACAAAGAGCAGTTATGTACAAAATTAATCTTTATAAAAAAATAGTCCGTTCTGTGGTTACAGAAATCGCTGCTTTATCGCCCGAAGAAGAAGATTGCATTGAAAATCAATTAATTACAGATGATGAACATGGTCACTATCTGTATTTTGGGGTGGGTTGGTAAAATGGCGGCTCTCATTGGTTTTACGCAACCTTTGTGCATATAGATGTAAAAAAAACAGGATTAGTCTGGCTACAACATGATGGCACCGATTTAAAAATTGCAGAAATGTTAGTTGCCAAAGGCGTTGCTCGAAAAGATATTGTGATTGGATTTCATCTGCCATTTTTGCGTACTCCTATGCCTCAAATCGCGGCATGACCGAACCTAAAAGGTATCGAAGTTTTCGCAAAACTTCGACCCTATTTTTAGTTATAACAAATAAAAGTCTAAAAATCATGCATCCAAAATGTCTCTCAATGCACTTACAAAGTAAGTAGAAAGGTCATGATCTTTCGCAGTTTGAATAGCTGCATCAATTCCATGTGAAATAAAACTATAAGCAATATCACTTATGGTTGATATGTCTATATCAAAATGATGGTTAGGATTTTCACAATAGGCTTTTATAGCATTGATTGCGGCAAGTGCGGCTGTTAACATAATAAAAATTGTTATTTTATAAATAAATGCTAATCAATTATGTATAATTAATTAAAAAAAATAAGAATTATTACTTTGGATACATTTGTTTGAATCTGAATTCGATAAATTTTTTGTAAAATTTATCGAATTCAGATTCAAACAAATGTATCCAATAAAATTTAATAGTCTGTCCAATCTCATTTAAGTATTCATATCTCCACCGTGAGTACCACCATGTCTCACTTCCCCAACTAACAAACTGAGGCAAGACCCAGTCCTTGTCTTAATAAGGTTGGCTTTCTAAATGCGAATTGGTTGCAATTATCGCACCGATAGGAATCATAGAACGTTCCACTTTCAGTTAAAGTGACCTTTTCACTCATGTAACATTTTGGGCAATTAGGCATAATTTAAAAAGTTTGAATTTTTAGAAAGCTTACACTAACGTTTTCAGCAGTCACGCTCTACATATTTTAAAGTGTTGCAGAGAACCACTGAAAAAATCCAAAAAATCTGCATCAAATGTTTTGTTTTTCAACAAGTTTTTATAGATTTGCTCCATCATTTGAATATATTTTTAAAAAAAAATATTATATATAACCATATATAGTCGAATTTTTTATTCATAAACAAACCAAAAGTGGTTGTAAACCAACTAAAAGTAGTAAATTAACTTTACAATATCAAAAAATATGATAAAAATTGGAGAGAAAATTAAAAAATTAAGAGACCTTCGAGAGTATTCGCAAGAATACATGGCGCAAAAGTTAAAACTAAGCGTTAATGGATACGGGAAAATTGAGCGTGACGAAACAGACATTTCACTCAAGCGATTAGAGGAAATTGCCGCAGTTTTAGAAGTTGATATTTTTAGAATTTTGACTTTTGATGAAAAACAGATTTTTAATATAAACGCTCGCCAAAGTAATTTAGGGTTAGTTCATACACCACAACTCATTGATAATGAAGGTTATAAAGATTTCATTACTCACCTTCAAGAAGAGATAACTCATCTACGCGCCCAGAATTCAGCTTTGATGCAACAAAATATTGCCTTGATAGAATTGATGAAAAACAAATAATCTTTTTCAATTCCAATGAAACGCGGATAACACGCCGTTTTAGTAAATTCGGATGAGGTTTAAAATCGGTGAAATCTTGCTAAAAATTTGTGCTATCTGCATTTCAAATAAAATAATCGTTAATGTGTGATTGTTTGGATAAAAGCCTTTGTGCATGTATTCAAAAGACAAAAATATGTATTTTTTTGTTATATTACAAAAAAATATCGTTTTATTTTTGATAAAAAGGCAAAAAAATCAAATATTTTGTATTATTTATTTGAAAAATAAAAATATTAACAAACATTTTGTAGTTTACAAATAAGATTATAGCTTTGCGTTTTTAGTTTACCTTTGTCTGAAAAATTAGAATGATGCAAACAATTGAAGTTAAAAAAGGATTAAAAATAGGAATTTCAATTCAAAAAATATTATTTTTGTATCTAAAATCTCTAATCAGTATGCCGAGAAAAGATAGTGTACAAGACGCATTTGTAAACGCTTTACAATTAGACGGTTGGGTAATTACTCATGACCCATTAACGCTTAAATTACGAAGCAGAAGCGTTTTTGTTGATTTAGGCGCAGAAAAACTTTTAGAAGCGGAAAAAGATGGGCAAAAAATCGCCATTGAAGTCAAATCCTTTACAGGGCATTCGGTTTTAACCGAATTTTATAGAGCCATTGGGCAATATCGAATTTACACAGTAGCATTGAAAAAGCAATACCCTGATTATCAACTGTTTTTAGCGATGCCCATCAGTGCTTATGAATTATTGGAAAAAGAATTGTTAGGAGATAGCGATTATGAATCAGCTATACAAATCAAAATTATCATTTTTGATACAAAAAAACCATATTTCATCAAATGGATCGTTTAAATTTAAATAAACCTACACGCAAGGCAACCCGTTATCGAAAAATAATTTTGCAGCATTGCACCGAATTAGCAGATTATATTCGGCGTGGATTCCGAAATAAACCCGAAATCCAAATATTATTTGTTCAAGATATTTCAAAGGGTCATTTTTTAATTTTTACGGATGGGTGGAAAGAGCGCGATAGGGAATATGGCTGTTTTTGCCATATTGAGGTTAAAAATGATGGTAAAGTTTGGTTCCGCTACAATGGAACCGATTTGGATTTAGTGCAAGACTTGTTGGACGCACAAATCCCCAAAACGGATATCGTTTTAGCATTCTTACCCTCAGAAATGCAGGAGCAAATGGATTTTGCATTGGCTTGATAATGGAAAAAATGCTACGATACCAAATGGGTGCGCACAGCGTTGATTATCCATGAATGAACGCTGTGTGCCTATATGTTAAACATAATTCATATTACCCACCCGTTTCGGTTTTCATTTGGGCGATTTGGCTTTGCCACAATTTTTTAGCATCTGGAACGGTTCCAACGTCCGCAAAATCTGTAATTATCAGAATTGTTTCCTCTGTCACAGGCGATTTCGTAATGGAAAACTCCAAATACTCATTCGGTAACGCATCTTCCCACTCGAAACGCAATAATTCGTCCTCAATATCCATAATAAGCGTTGCACGCTCATCATAGCCGTCCCAAGTGAACGTATATTCAGAATCACAAATATCCACTTCGTTACAAAACCAACGCACCAAACACGCAGGCGCAGTCAGGAATTGATATACAATAGTCGGAGACGCTCGGAAAATAAATTCCGTTTTAAACATGACGCGCTTTGCTGCCATAACTGATTTAAAATTGTGTAGTCGTTAAACAATCCGATTTCAAAATTTTATTTTTATTTCCACTGCATTTTACGAAAAATCAAAATATTCATTGTTTTTTGTTGAAAAAAAAAAGAATTATTTGGTCATCGAACTTTGTAAAAGTCGCTTTTGGTTGCAAAATTGGGTAAAAAATTTTACAAGGGCGAAATAAAAGATTATTTTACAAATATTCCAAAAAACAGACCGTTATTTTGATATTTTTCACTATTGCTTAGACGAGATTGTAAAAAAAACGATACGTGGAAAATTATTATCTTTTAAAAACCTTTTATCTAAAAGATTGTTTGCCTCTATGTATTGACAAAGGTGGTTAATTACCTTAACTTTGTGCCGCGAAATTATCGTGACGCAACCCCAAAAAAATCGTCTTAATATCGTCTTGAATACCAAAATTCCCCTGTTTTTCTATGAAAAACAGCACTATCTGAATCTTTTTACATCAAAAAAATTGAAACTTTTGCATGAGACAGCTAAAGATTACCAAATCCATTACCAACCGTGAAAGTCAGTCGCTGGAGAAGTATTTACAGGAAATTGGCAAAGTGGATTTGTTAACCCCTGAAGAAGAGGTTGAATTAGCCAAACGAATTAAACAAAATGATCAAGTTGCGTTAGAACGTCTCACCAAAGCCAATCTGCGGTTCGTCGTATCCGTTGCCAAGCAATATCAAAATCAAGGGTTATCCCTTTCAGACCTTATTAATGAGGGCAATTTGGGGCTTATTAAAGCGGCGCAGCGTTTTGATGAAACGCGCGGGTTTAAATTTATTTCGTATGCGGTTTGGTGGATTCGCCAATCGATTTTGCAAGCTTTGGCGGAACAATCCAGAATTGTACGCCTCCCCTTGAACAAAGTGGGCTCTTTGAATAAGATTAACAAGGCTTTTTCCGAACTTGAACAAGAGTTTGAACGCGAACCGAGTGCGGAAGAGTTAGCTACGATGCTTGAAATCACCACCGATGAAGTGGAAACAACGCTTGGTGTAGCGGCGAGACATGTCTCTATGGACGCGCCTTTTGTGGAAGGCGAGGATAATTCGTTGCTTGACATTTTAGAAAACACGACAACGCCCGGTACCGATACCCGTTTGGAATACAACGAATCGTTGAGTCGTGAAATTGAACGCTCCCTGAGTACCCTCACCGATAGACAATATGATGTCATTAAACTTTACTTCGGCATCGGTATTGAACACCCTATGAGTTTGGAAGATATTGGCGATAAATTTGGTTTGACCCGGGAACGCGTGCGGCAAATCAAGGATAAAGCGATTAATAAATTACGCTCTACCTCGAAAAGTAAGTTGTTAAAACATTATTTAGGCGCGTAATGTTTTAAACACATAGGAGACATAGGGTTACACAGAACACATAGGAAAAATTTTCATAAAAGTTGCCCCTATGTGTTCTATGTAACCCTATGTGTTCTATGTGTTTTATTTTTGTTTAAGGGCTGCTTCAATTGCCTTTTCTGCCAATGTTTCCATGATTTTGTACGCTTTCAAGGTCGGATGAACGCCATCGGTTGCCATATCGGGGCTTAAACCGCCCCTATTATTTTTAAGTGTCGTATGATAATCCAAATAAATCAAGTTGTTTTTTTGCGCATAATCTTGAATCATGCCATTCAATTGGATGATTTTTTGCGCAACTTCTTTGATTTCAGGTCGCCAAACATACTCAGAGGCAGGATGTACGGATGCTAAAATGACTTTGATTCCATTGGCTTTTGCCAATTCCGCCATCGAAATAATGTTTCCTATCGTGAAATGAGGGTCGTATGGGCCCGAATTTTCAGCAATATCATTCGTTCCAATGCTAATAATCACTACTTTGGGTTTTAAATCAATAACATCTTGCCGAAAACGGACTAAGGTTTGTGGTGAAGTCTGCCCGCCAATGCCTCGCCCAATATACGATTTTCCTGATTGATTAAAAAACGCCGAATCTTGATTCACCCACCCTTCTGTAATCGAATTGCCGAGAAATAAAATGCTGTTTTCATTCAATTTAGGCACAGAAAGTTTTTTATTTGCGTCCGCGTAGCGTTTCAAATTGCCAAAATCCGTTTTAAATAAAATATCTTGTTGTTTTTGATAATCGGTAATGGCATCTTCACCATATTTAATTTCGTTTGGATTTGGATGTAATTTTTTTAACCAACCATTCGCTTTCAGCCAAGCACTGAAATTTTCAGTCCAATTATCTGTGGGTAATTTTTGTTTTTTCATGCCGAACCCATGTCCTCCTGTTTGGTAAATATGCAAATCTGCCAATTTTTTAGCGGCTATCCATTGTTTATACAATTCAATATTTTGTGATGCAAATTTAAAAACATCATCTAAGGCAACTGCAATAAACGCAGGAGGTGCATCTTGTGGCACAGGTAATTTAACCATTTCACCTACGTACGCGTAGATTGGCGCAATAAAATCGGGGCGATTTTCGGGTGTATAATTATAAGTCACGCCCATTGTAACGCCGCCACCTGCGGAAAAACCCATTAACCCAATCTGATTGGGCGCAATATCATATTCTTTTGCATGATTTCGGACGTATTCAATGGCTTTTTTGCCATCTGCGATTGCCAGAGGCATTAATTGGGCAACACTCGCATTAAAATCAGCAGTCTTCTGTTCCATTTTTTCCCCAACCTCTTTTCTTGGGTCATCGGTTTCACATTTAACGAGCCGATATTTCAACACAAATGCTGCGATTCCTTTGCTACTCAACCATTTAGCAACATCAAAACCTTCGTTGTCTATCGCTAAATAATGAAAAGCACCACCTGGTGCAATGATGACGGCTGTGCCTGTTGCTAAATTCGGCTTGGGCAAAAAAGCCGTTAAAGTTGGTTCAGAAATGTTATAAATTGCCCGCGTTTTGGTTGCCGTTTTTTCTTTTTCGGTTTCAGACCAATTCCAAGTTTCTGAACCAGCCGCTTTTCCGTCATAGAGGCGAATGATTTGTTGTGCAAAAGCATTTGAAAGCGTTCCCATAAAACAACTGATTAGTAAATATTTTTTTTTCATAAGGAGCTGATTTTAAAAGGCGAAGATAGTGATTTTTGAATAATAAAAGGAGTTGAGGGGTGTAGACGGGAAATTTATTTCCCGCTAATCGTGGTAAATAAATTGCCCGACTACGAATACCCGTGATTCAAATCAATTTTTTAATCTTAATAAAGCAAGTTGAAGGATGAAATATCCAAGAAAATTATCTTCTGGTGCCAATAATACGGTTATTGTGCTTTCTGAAACAGAAGTTGCAAAATTATTTGAAAAGGATACCCGTTCTGATATGGGTTCAGAAGCAGAAAAATTAAAGTTTGCAAATCAAGTGAATGGATTAATTGTCAAATTGGTTCGATTGGATTACAATGATGCTTTAAATGCCGAAATGTTAGTCATGGAACGACTTAAACCGCTTGATTTTAGAGCGTATGAAGTGGAAATCCGCGAATTATGGTGGGAAGTATTTGAAGATGAATTATTTGCTTTGCATAAAGCGGGTTTTGTGCATCGAGACCTTAAACGTCCTTCCAATATCGGCGGGATGCCTTTTGACAATATTTTATTGACCGAACAAGGTTTGCGTTTAATTGATGTTGGTATTTCTGCATTGCGGTCGCATGTCAATGATAAAATTTTTAAAAAGTACCTTGAAGTAGAACGGGCTGAGATGATGGTTTTTAAAGAATATTTTTTAAATAGATAAAATGTATAACCTATTTGTAGTCAGGAAATGCAAATTGCAGGAAATAAATTTCCCGATGTTATACAGCCCTTTTTTGCTACCTTTGCAGTCCGAAAGCATTTTTTGTTACAAAAATGCAAATTGCATCATCTTTATTTTAAAAATCATATTATTATGAAAACATTACCAATTGGAACCCAAAGTTTGCCTAAATTGATGTATAAAAATGGTATTTATGTAGATAAAACCCAACTTGTTCATCAATTAGTTACGAATTTGAGCCAATGTTTTTTCTCGCGCCCGCGCCGATTTGGAAAATCATTGTTGATCTCAACCCTTCAAGAGCTTTTTGAAGGTAACAAATTGTTATTCAAAGACTTATGGATAGAACAAAACTGGGATTGGTCCAAACAATACCCTGTTATCTCCTTGTCGTTTTTAGACATGGATTATCAAGAGTTGGGATTATCGTCCTCTATTTCTCATCTGTTAAATGAAATAGCCCTTTCCAAAGGGGTTACATTAACTAAATCAACTCCTAAAGCGCAATTTCGAGAATTAATTGATTTATTGTACAAACAACATGGAAAAGTTGTTGTATTGATTGACGAATATGATAAACCGATTACTCAATATTTAGAAGACAATCATCTCAAAACAGCTAAATCCAATCAAAAAATTTTAAAAAACTTTTTTTCTGCTTTAAAAGGTATGGATGAGAAGTTGCATTTTTTATTCATAACAGGAGTTTCAAAATTTACAAAAGTATCTATTTTTTCAGATTTGAACCATTTAGTCGATATCTCATTAAATGGAAAATATGCAAATCTTACAGGTTATACGCAAACAGAATTAGAACATTATTTTAGTGAATATTTACAACTTGCTGAAAATAAATTAAATATATCACATCAACAATTGATGGGTCAAATTCGATTGTGGTATAATGGTTACAGCTGGGACGGAAATACACGTTTGTATAATCCGTTTGGCGTGTTGAATTTTTTAGAAGCGCAGGTTTTTCGCAACTATTGGTTCGCCACTGGAACGCCTACTTTTCTTTTGGAACAAATGAAAAAATATGGTCAATTTGAAATCGTTCCAATAAAAGTTGATTCTATGTTTTTTGAAAAATATGATTTGGATAACATTGAAATTTACCAACTTTTATTTCAAACAGGCTATTTAACGATTCAAAAAATGAACCCTATTACGGACGAATATTGGTTAGGTTTCCCTAACAAAGAAGTCCATGATAGTTTATATAATTTTTTTGTACACTCATTAATGCCTCGTTCTCAACGTCCTAAATCGGGTATGACAATGGATGATTTGCGGTATGCGTTTGAAACCAATCGTTTGCCGCGTGTCAAAGTCATTATTGATTCGTATTTAGGCGAATTACCTGAAACGGTTTTTCGGCACACCGCAGAAGGTTTATATCATGGTTTAATCCATATCATTTTTAAATATCTCGGTACGATGATTGAAAGTGAAGTTTATACAGCACGCGGACGCTCTGATATTGTGGTTCAAACCGATACAGATGTATTTATTTTTGAATTGAAATTCAACGAATCTGCCGACGCTGCATTGCAACAAATTATTACAAATGGTTATGCCAATCGGTATCGGGCTTCTGAAAAAACCATTACTGCGATTGGCGTGAACTTTTCAGACCAACAACGTACGATTCAAGATTGGAAAACAGAACTTATTTAAATTTTGGAATGCGTTGATAATCAGCGCATTCCAAAATTTAAATAACTGTTTTTTAGTTTCAATCCTAATTGGGCAAAATCAAGCACATTCGGATACTCATAAACATGACGGGTCAAGGCTTCTTATAGTTTTGAGTCATTTAATACAATTGGTTTTGACTTATTTTAACAATCGCCCACCATCCACAGGGATAATGCTGCCTGTCGTAAACATTAAAATGGTTGCTAATGCCAATACGACATTGGCAACATCGTCGGCTGTTGCCAAACGGCCTAATGGCGTATAATCCAATTGCGTTTGTAAATAAGCAGGGTCTATATTTTGGGTATATTCACCCAAAACCCAACCTGGCGATACGGATACGACTCGAATCGCGGGGGCTAAAGCGCGTGCCAAAGAACGCGTCATACTATCTATCGCCGCTTTCGACGCACAATAAGCCACATTACTACCAATCCCCGAAATCGCCGCCACAGAGGAGATATTGATGATGATGGGGTTTGTACCTTTTTCCAACAACGTCCGCATCGCTCGTATCATGGCAAAAGTACCGCGTACATTGGTTTGGAAAATTTTATCAATCCATTCATCAGACAAACCTTCTAAATCATCGTGCTTAACGGGCGTAGTGATGCCTGCATTATTGACCAAAATATCTAATTTGCCATATTTTTCAATAACAAATTGTTTCAATAAAGCCAATTTCGCAGCATCTGTATTGGGCGCGTGAAAAATACGATGTCCTTCGCCCACGAGTTCGGATAATAATTGTGCTGCTTTTGATGCATTAGAATGGTAGGTTATCACAATGGAATACCCATTTTGCGCTAATTTTTTACAAATCGCTGAACCAATACCGCCTGCACCGCCTGTTATTAAAGCTGTTTTTATAGGAATTTCCATCATTAGACTTGAATTTATTGAATTTTGCGTCGCGTGTTCCAATTGTATCGCAACCGTATCCTCCGCAAAGTACCTTACTTTTTGTTTTTTTTAAAGGAACCAATTTTTGGAATGATATGAATCAAAAAACGCTGATTTGCAGGCGGTACATCTGGTTGAATGCGCGGCAAACCGCCTTCGCCACTGCCTGCAACCACTAATTCACAATTTTTCAATTGCTCCATATCAATCGAATTACTTTTCCAAAAATGCAACAGCGCACGAGCGCGTTCATGACTGAGGGGGAAATTACGCACAGAACCATCCCGAGATGCTTGTCCTTCAATAATCACTAAAAATTTGACTTCTAAGGCTTTTTCTTTTTGAGATTGCAAAATCAAATTGCGAATGCGTTCTCCTGCTTTGCGCAAACTATCCCTTGTATTATCCGAAAGTTGATGTATATCATATTGACCTGATGCAAATTGCACATTAATACTTAAAACATGCTTTTGATAAACCGAATCATATGCAAAATAATGGCGAGTGGTATCAATGTTATTGACCGCCCGTTCGATGCGCCGAATTTGACGCAATTGTTCGGCATCTGCCTTATACTTGGCTTGTTCGTTTTTCAAAATGACGAAGGTTAAAACGTATAAAACCAACATAATGTAAAATAAATTATTCATTAAGTCGGCATATCCAGGCCAAAAAAAGTTCGTTTTTTGATGATTTGCCATAATTTAGGTTGATGTATGGTTGAATAAGTCGTAAAAAACGTTTGGAGGGTTTAAAACCCTCCAAACGTTGTACTGCTATATACGACGGTTATGCGGAAAATCGATTTTTAATTTCGACGGATTTTTTTTTCAAATCATCCCAAAAAGTAGCTGGAATTTCTATTTTTTTCTCATTTTGCTCATTCGCCAATCGAATCAAGGTGCCAAAATTGGCATTCAAATCATGGCTCAATCGCCGATTTTGCTCATCCGAAATTTTGCGCAAAGCCTCCACATTGTCATTCATCGTTTTAGAAAAATGGGTCAAAACAGCTCTATTTTCCGTTACCCAACTGTTCATTTTTTGTTGCTCGGTATCGGCAAGAGTGCGCATCGCTGCCATTTGCACTTTCGTAAACGATTGTAATCCGTCAAAACTTTGTTGTAATGTTTTTTCTACCGTATCAACACCCCGCAATAAAAGGACGCGCCTATCTTCCAATTCGGCAAAATGCTCCATTAAAAAATGGGTTAATTTTTCATTTTTATCTAAATTCGTTGCAATTTTATTCGCAACAGCCCCTACTTGTTGGGTTCGCCCCAATAATTCATTGACTTGCGTGTTCAATTGCGCAGACATCGCAACGAAATCATTCAATTGATTTAAATATTGATTAAACTTATCCAAAGAACCCACTGAACCGCGCAATTCTGCAAAAACTTGGGCATTGACCGTTGCTAAAGTGTTCAAATCCATCGAATTGAGTTGTTTCAACGTATTATCTTGTGCCATGAGTGCGTCATAATTACGCCCCATTAATTTGCCTAATTCTCCAATATTTTGTGTGAATTGTTGGTTAAACTGTCCCAAATTGAGTTGTAACGAATGCAAACTGGAGTTAATATTTTGATTCAAAACCGGTAATAATTCGGTTTGAATAAAGGTATAAAACCCATTTTTTCGACTTTCAACCAAGGTTTTCGCACCTTTATAATGTACGGTCGAATTTTGAACGGTGAGCCAAAGTCCAAAAGCACTTGCCGTCATCGACGCAACAACGCCTAATAAAATTTTAATAATCCCATCCGACAAATTCGCACTCGTATCGCCTTGTGTGGTCATCAAACTCGGTAGAAAAAAGAGTACGCCCACCACTACGCCCAACATCGTTCCCAATAAACCCAAATATAACGGTGTTGGCAATGAAATATTAATATCATTGTCTTCCGCGTCTAAATGCCTTTCCACCACATCTTTCACTAAGTGAAAATCGGCGGCACTACCTTTGTTTTTAAGGAGATATGTATTTAAAGATTTTAATATTTTATCAAAATGAACATTGAAATGATCATTGGCTCGGATTAAAGATACCGAAACCGTTTCGCCCGTATTCAGTTGATATTGGGTTAAATCGCGTAAAATTTCACTCGGTTTTTTAGTTTTTAAATCGGTTGTGGAAAGATTGGTATCTTGCAATTCCAATTTAGATTCTTCTGGAATAATGTCTTTATAACCATCAATTTTGCGGCGGGTTTCGTCGGATGCTTGCAATTGTTTCCAAACGATGCCGAAAACAATCCCTAATTCAATTAATAAAAGTAGGATTAGGGTAATATGCTCTTGTTTGAACAAAGTATTCATAATCAATTTAATATAAAATGTAATTTATCGCAATTCGTATCAAAATTTCTTTTGCGCAATTTTACGATATTTAATTGGTGTTGCCAAAAAAAAGAATGGGCTGAATTAGGATTTATAGGATTATTAAGATTTTTATAGGATAATCCTATAAAATCTTAATAATCCTATAAATCCTAATTCAACCTATTTATCACAATTTCACAAATTGCATTGGGCTACTCTTTAACACAACGCCTGGTATAAGGATATAATACACCCCACTTGGTAAACGACTGACATCAAAATGAAGTTCATTCATCCCCAATTGAACGGTTTGCTCCTCCGTTTGAACCAAACTGCCCCGTGCATCATAAAATTGAAACGAAATCGGCTCATTCACTTTGGAAGTCAGTTGCATATTAATCATTTCATCCGTCGGAACAGGGTAAAGCGACCGCACCACCACAGGTAATTGCTGTTGCGTATTGATGACATAACTACTACCACTGCCCCCACTTGTAGAAGGATTCACTTTCAAATTAAAAATAGCGTAATTATTACAAGAACCACTGGTCCAAACTTTGACATAATATTTCGTTCCAACCGTCAATCCTGCAATGTTAATGTCACCCTCCTCTTTATTGCCAAAGGCTAAATTATTAGCAAAGGGTACTACTGCTCCATTGCATCCCCCATTATATAAACTAAATGTTAATCGTTTATCAGGGCTACAGTATCCCTTACGCCAGTAAAAACTATTGTAAGAGAGCTTCATGGTACTGGCGGTTGCTGTAAATTTAAACCAAATATCGTCCGTAGGCGCACCAGCAAGGTTATTATTACACATTGAGCCATTCGTATTACTATTCGTCGTCGGAGTTGGGTCGGTTGTTGAACCGCCTGTTGTCACTGTAATATTCCACGGATAGAGTTCTTCTGCAAAAGTACAAATATTGTTTAAACTACCCCGCAACATTTGTATATCAAATTCGCCTGTTTCATTGTTACTATTGCCTGTTGTCCAGACTCTTACATAATAGGTTTCATTTAAATTCAAATAATTGGTAGCTGTATTCCCGCCTACAAATACTTCATTTTCTTGACCAAGACAAATTTGATTATCGTAAAAAATCGAAGTCAATCCACCACACACGCCTTTATAAACTTCCATACCAACACCCGAGCAATTACCAGATGTAGATAACATATTACTAAAACGAAACACTTGTGAATGGGCTAATGCCGAAAATTTAAACCAAACATCTTTTTGATTGGTATTAGAAGTACTTGCTGTTGCGCCTGTTGTAATGGCACGAGCAGAAATGCCAGGATAGATATACAAAAAATTGTTTTGAAATGCTATCAAACTACTGCCTGCACAATGGTCATTCGTTACATTACCTCCACCACAGTTTTGACCAATCGTTTTGGTGACTGCTTGGGAACAACCAAGAGCATCCGTTACGGTTACTGAATAAATGCCTGCTGGCACATTGTTGAGGTGTTGCGATGTTGCACCAGTTGACCACATAAAAGTATAAGGTTTGATACCATCTTCCGCGCCCAAAGTGATACCTCCAATGTTTTGATTGCACGAATCATTTTTCACCGTTGCAGTCAATGTAATGGCACTTCCACCTGTAACGGTAACGGTTTTAGTCCCTGTACAACCATTAGCGGCGGTGACTGTAACCGTATAAGTACCTGCTGTTAAGCTTGATAGATTCGCAGTCGTCTTGCCATTAGACCAAGCATAAGTATAAGGGGCTGTACCACCTGAAACACTTGTCAAAATGGAGCCATTATTATAACCACATAAAGCATTATTGACCGTTGTATTCACCACTAAACCACCACTTTGTATCAAGGTAACACTTATATCCGCAGAACAACCTGACCCGTCTATCACATGTGCCGTATAAGTACCTGCCGCCAAATTAGTCAAATTGGCGGTCGTTACACTGTTTGACCAGAAGTAACTATAAGAAGGTGTGCCGCCCGAAACCGTTAAATTGATACTTCCATTGCTTTGTCCACAACTTGGTTGCGTTACAGTGGGTGTTAAGGATAAGGCTGATGAACTGGTAACGGTTGCTGTTTTAGTGATTTGACAATTATTTGCGTCTTTTATGGTAACGGTATAACTACCAGCAGCGACATTGTTTAGACTAATCGTTGTTGCACCATTCGACCAAAGGTAAGTGTAAGGTGATAAGCCACCCGTTACAGACAGAATTACAGAACCATTAGCATTGCCACAACTCGCAGGAATTGCATTCGCCGTAGCTGTCATATTAGAGCCAGCTGAAATTGTGGTCGTTTTCACCAATGGGCAACCATTGGACGTAATCGTCACGGAATAAGTACCCGCCGTTAAATTGCTCACATTTTGTGTCGTTGCACTGCCTGCGTTGGCAGACCATAAATACGTATAAGTCGTCCCGCCACTGACATTGCTTAACGCGATACTACCATTGGTTTGACCACAACTCGCATTCGTGGATGTAATCGTTGCCGTCAAATTAGAATTTGCCGATGCAATGGTTGCCGTTTTGACCAATTGACAACCATTCGACGTAATCGTCACCGAATAATCGCCCACCGCTAAATTACTCACATTTTGCGTTGTGGCATTATTGGCATTGGCAGACCATCCATAGGTATAAGTCGTCCCGCCACTGACAT
>JBDLWG010000126.1:0-17286 GCA_039804385.1 Bacteroidota bacterium | reverse complement strand
AATTTACAAATATGAGATACATAAAACCCATCTTTTTCATGGCTTGGTTGAGTCAACTGCCGTATTTACTCACCGCGCAAAATGGCGCAAAAGATTTATATGATAATACATTTGTGCATCCAATAGAGATGCGTTTTGCTCAATCGAACTGGGGAGAACGGTTAGATTCGATGCGTTTGTATGGAGATGCAATGTTGCTTGCAACCGTCAAAATAGATGGTATTGAGTATCAAAATGTGGGTGTCAATTATCGCGGCGGGTCTGTAAAAACGACTGGTTCAAAGCGTAATGCGTTCAAAATCAAGCTCAATCATATTGATAAAAATCAAAATCATCAAGGGCATACCCAAATTTATTTGTCCAATACGTTGCGCGACCCAAGCATGGTTCGAGAGGTTTTGACTTCGGAAATTTTGCGAAAGTATATGCCTGCACCGCGTGCAAGTTACAACAATTTGTTGGTTAATGGGGCGAATACAGGTTTGTTTGTGCATCTTGAATCCGTGAATGAAGCCTTTTTGCAAACTCATTTTGGGGATTCGGAAGGGGCTTTTTTTAGGAGTCCGCAAGACATTCGAGACGAGGAGCGAGAACGGCAATTTGGGAGTGGAATGAATGGTTGCGAGGTAAAATTATTTGGTTCGTTGCGGTATTCGGAGCATCCGAACTGTTATACACCCTATTTTGAATTGTTGAGCAAGTCAGGTTGGGACGATTTAATGACATTGACCAAGATTTTAAACGAAAAAACAGAATTGCTTGAACAAGTTTTAAATGTAGATAGGGTTTTATGGTTATTGGCGTTTAATAATGTGACGGCAAGTTTGAATAGTTATTCAGGTTCCTATAGTTCTAATTATTATTTGTACAAGGATAAAACAGGTCGTTTTTCGATGTTGGTGGGCGATATGAATTTTGCTTTTGGCTCTTTTAAAAATGCAGGAGAGGGTAAAGGCGATTTAGATTTGCAAGGTTTGAGCGAATTATCACCTAATTTGCATCAAGAAAATTTAGCGAAACCATTGATTTTCAAATTATTAAATATTCCAAGTTATAAAAAAGTCTATTTTTCACATGTGAAACAAATTTTAACGGATTGTTTTGAAAATGATTGGTATGAAAAACGCGCTCAAACCTTACAATCCATGATTCAAACGAATTTTGTCAATGATCCAAACAAATCATATCAATTGGCTGATTTTCAAAAAAGTTTAAATGCGACGGTTGGAGAAAGAAGTAAAATTCCAGGTATTGTAGAATTGATGTCGAAACGAACTAAATTTTTAAAAAGAACACCTGAACTTAATTTTATTCCGCCTGCGATTTCGGATATTCGCATCACGAATCGAGAAAAGTTTAGTAATAAAACGGTTACAGCCTTTCACATTAAGGCAAAAGTAGATAGATTTCCCAAAATAGTGCGTTTGTATTATAGAACGAATGTATCTGAATCTTTTAAATCGATTGGGATGCAAGATGATGGAAAAAGTCATGATGGCGAGCAAGGCGATAAAATTTTTGGAGTCGTCATAGAGCCGAATGGACAATTTGAAGCGATTGAATATTACGTTGTTGCCGAAAATGGAGTCGGTATTTCGTATGAACCTGCCAATTATATGTTTCAAACACTCAAAGCAAATTTGAAAGAACTTAATAAATAATTTTTTAATTCAAATAAAATTTAAAATAAAACTGATGCGCTACTTTTGTTTTATATACTTGATTATCAATAGTTTAGGTTTAAAAGCTCAATCGCTTTATGATATTCAAACGATTAAAGAAATTCGATTATCATTTGAACAGAAAGATTGGGATGCATTCATGGATTCGGTCAAAAAAAGCAATGGAGAGACGCGTTTGATAGGCGATTTAACGATAGATGGTCAAGCATTCCCAAAAGTGGGAGTCCGTTACAAAGGCAATAGTTCTTATTTTAATGTGCGACATGCGAACCTTTCTAAATTGCCTTTGAACATCAAAATCAATGAAATTGATAAGAAAGCATTGATTTTCAATAAGTATAATACATTGAAATTAAGCAATGTGTTTAGAGACCCAAGTTTTGTTCGAGAAGCGTTGAGTTATGATATCATCCGAAAATACATGCCTGCCCCAGAAGCTAATTTTGCAAAAGTATCTATTAACAATCAATTATTAGGCGTTTATAACAATATCGAATCCTTAGATGGTAATTTTATTAAAAATCATTTTAATACCGATAAAGGTTGGTGGGTGAAATGCGACCCTGAATGGAATGCCAAAGAGCCTGCCAATTGTCAAAAAGGAGATAAATCATCGCTGCTTTATTTGGGTGAAGACTCCACTTGTTATAAAAATTTCTATGAAATTGGAGACCATGGGAACTGGAAAGAATGGATTGATTTCATTAAAATTTTGAATCAAGAACCCGAAAAAATTGAAAAATATTTGAATGTGGATCAAACACTTTGGATGATGGCATTTAATAATGTGTTGGTCAATTTGGATTCGTATTTAGGACGCTTATCGCATAATTTTTATATGTATCGCGGTGCAGATGGGCGTTTTACGCCTGTGATTTGGGATTTGAACCTCTCTTTTGGTGGTTTTGCTTTGGATGGGCAGAATCCCGCGCCTTTGACTTTGGAAGCCATGCAAACGATGAGTCCTTTTCTGCATCTCGAAAATAGTAAACGACCTTTATTTTCCCAATTGATGCAAAAAGAAACGTATCGAAAAATTTACATTCATCATTGCAAAACGATTTTAAAAGATTGGTTTTACAACGATGAATATTTGCGCAAAGCGAATAAAATAATGCAAAATATTGATTATCATGTCAAATCAGATAAAAATAAATTATATAGTTATGAATTATTTCAACAAAATTTGAATCAGACAGTGAGTATTGGAACCGTTCAAATTGTTGGGATTAAAGAATTGATGCAAAAACGAATGGATTTTTTTAAAAACCATCCTGCTTTTAAAAAGGAAACGCCGAGTATTCAAACGCCTTTTACAGGGATTGTGGAAGATAAAAAAAGTATTAAAGTGGGTGTAAAAGGTGCGAATCGAGTCTTTTTTTGTGTTCGGAATGATGTAAATGCCGCTTATCGTTACTTACCGATGTTTGATGATGGCAAACATGATGATGGTGCCGCAGGAGATGGCATTTTTGGTACGGTCTTTTTAGCCAAAACGGGGATGCAATATTACATTTTAGCTGAAAATAATGATGCTGTTGCCTTATTGCCCGAAAGAGCAGGTTTTGAGTTTTTAGAACTTTCAAATCATTAAAAAAAGGTAGTTTTGCGGCAATTTTTTTCACCAATTCGTTATTTCAAATAGAAGATGAAAAACAAAACCTTTGATAATCAAGGAATTACACAAGATGTTTCTCTTGATGAATCGATTTTAATGCCTAAACAAGCCGCACTGCCTGCCGAAATTAATATCAAAGATGCTGTCGGACATGACCGTTTTGAAGATGTTTTTGAGGAATTTAGTCCCAATCAAGTGGTCAAAATCGTTCCTAAAAAGCAACAATGGAACTTTCATTGTCAAAATGCCATCGTTTTGCGCATAGAAGTTTGGTCTGAACGCATCATTCGTTTTCGTTATACTTATACGCGCCATTTCCAAACCGATGTTTCTTACGGACTCGACCCCCATTTTAAGAAAAGGGATGTGCCAACGATTATTGCAGAAACCAATGATTTTTGGCAATTAAAAACGCATTTTTTAAAAGTCGTTGTTTCTAAAAAAGATTTGAAAATCAAGCTATTAGATATTCAAGATAAAATTATTTGTGAAGATGCTGCTGGCTATTATGCCAAAACAACGATGATACATGGTACAACCGATGTACGCATTACTAAAAAATGCCAACCCAATGAACGCTATTTTGGATTGGGTGATAAAGGTTGTTCTTTAGATTTGCGCGGTAAATCCTTTGAAAATTGGTGTACAGACGCTTTTGCTTTTGAACCCGATACAGACCCTTTGTATCGAGCGATTCCTTTTTTTTATGGATTTCATCAAAATACAAGTTATGGCATCTTCTTAGATAATCCGTTTAAAACAAAATTTAATTTTGATACAGAAGGAAATAATACTTTTTATTTTGCATCCGAAGGCGGCGAAATCAATTATTATTTTATCTATGGCGAAAATTTGACAGATGTAGCGCGACAATACCATCATTTGACAGGCAAACCCGATTTGCCCCCGATTTGGGCATTGGGTTTTCACCAATGTCGGTGGAGCTATTTCCCCGAAAAACGCGTTAAAGATGTGGCGCAAACCTTCCGAAAATTAAAAATTCCTTGTGATGCGATTTATTTAGACATTGACTATATGGATGAATATCGTTGTTTTACATGGAATCACAAGCATTTTCCGAACCCCAATCAAATGATTTCAGATTTACAAAAGATTGGTTTTCAAACGATTGTAATGATTAATCCTGGCATCAAGCAAGATGAAGATTACGAAATCTATGCAGAAGGATTGGAAAATGATTATTTTTTAAAACGAGTGGATGGCGAAATTTTAGTAGCCCGAGTTTGGCCCAATGAAACCGTTTTTCCCGATTTTTTAAATCATCGGGTAAGGGAGTGGTTTGGTGATTTATATGAAAAATTATATGTTGAAAATAAAGTTGCTGGTTTTTGGAATGATATGAATGAACCTGCCAATTTTAAATTGAATATCAAGACAATTCCAAATAATATTCTGCATCATAGCGATAAAGAAGGTATTTTCAGTCATGCCAAAGGACACAATATATATGGTATGATGATGTCACAATCCAGTGTGGAGGGTTTTAAGAAATTGCGTCCTGAGAAACGCCCTTTTTTGTTGGTTCGGGCTTCTTATGCAGGTGGACAAAGGCATGCCGCCGTTTGGACGGGCGATAATGTGGCAACTTGGGAACAATTGCAAATGGCAAATCGCCAAATTCAACGATTGAGTTTATCTGGATTTTCGTTTTCTGGGTCGGATATTGGCGGTTTTAAGGATGTGCCGACAGGTGAATTATTGGTTCGGTGGTTGCAATTGGGCATTTTTCACCCTTTTTATCGCATTCATTCGATGGGCAATAATGAAGTGGGTGATTCTCTATCCGACAGTTCCATCGTTACGGAGGCAGAAGCGCGGAATCGTTTAGACCAAGAACCTTGGTCTTTCGGGGATACGACAACCGATTTAGCCCGTCAAGCCATCGAATTTAGATACCAATTGTTGCCTTATTTATATACTGCTTTTTACAAATTGACGACTGAGGGACAACCAATGATGCTATCGCAAGGTTTTTACGATTCAACAGATGTTGAAAATTTCAAACATGAACAACAATTTATAGCTGGAAAACAGTTGCTTGTCGCACCTGTAACCGAAGCAAATTTGAGTGAAATGCCTGTTTATTTTCCAAAAGGCATCTGGTATGACCTTCAAGATGGGAGGCAATATATTGGTAATCAATCAATTATTGTAAAAACGCCTCTCCATAAAATACCCATTTTTGCAAAAGCAGGCGCATGTATTCCATTGTATCCTGTGATGCAATTTACGGGAGAACGTCCTGTTGAAATTTTAAAACTGAATGTTTTTTATACAAATGAGGTTGAAATCAGTGAACTTTATGAAGATGTGGGAGAAGGTTATGCGCATTTGAAACAACAATATGCCCTGACGCGTTTTAAAACGGATGGTTCTAAAAACAATATTTTTAGAATCAGTAGGCAAATTGAAGGTCATTTTACATTGACTTATCACAGTATTCAATTGATTATCAATGGATTCGATTTTGAACCGAATGTTTGTTTGATAGAACAAAAACCCATTATTTTCAATAAAATGAGTCATAATCGTTACGAAGTTATAGTATCCGCCCATTTTAAAGAAGTGATTTTTAAATAATGACTTGAACAAGTTTCGGAAATTTTAAATTTTCCGAAACTTGTTTATAAAACATATTTTAAATTTCACTTTTCATTTACGCGATGATAATGTCAAAAATTCGCAATAAGCTGCGACATTCTCGTTACAATTCAACAAAAATAGATACTTTTTTTCAAAAAAGCATTCGAGTTCATAAAAAAGTAATATCTTAGCCACAAGTTTGATACTTGTGTTTTAATTTTAACACAAAATCCAAAAATCGTTTATATCTTAATTATCACAATGAAAATCAGTGTCATCATTCCGACTTTGAATGAAGCCGCAAATATTGGTCGCTTAATCCGCTATTTGATGCAGCATTCTAATCCTTTGCTCTCCGAAATCATTGTTTCCGATGGAGGCAGCACCGATGATACAGAAGGTTGCGCCCGCGCTTCGGGCTGTATTTTCACCCGCGCACCCAAACGCGGACGCGCTGCGCAAATGAATCATGCCGTGCGTTTTGCCAAAGGAGACGTTTTATATTTCATACACGCGGACGCGCTACCACCCAAAACCTATCTGATAGATATTCAAACGGCTATTGAATCCGAGCAATATTCGATGGGTTGTTATCGTTTTGAATTTGATTCTCCAAAAATTTTATTGAAAATCAATGCTTTCTGTACCCGATTTCGCGCTTTATGGTGTCGCGGTGGTGACCAAACTTTATTTGTTACGCGGGCAACTTTTAATGCGTTGAATGGCTATCGGGAAGATTTTGTCATTATGGAAGAGTATGATTTTATTCAACGCGCTTATAATAAAAATTATTCATTTAAAATTATACCCAAAACGGTCTTGATTTCGGCTCGAAAATATGAAACCAATTCCTATTGGCAAGTGCAGTGGGCGAATTTTACGGTTTTCAATATGTATTTGCGCGGCGCGCCCCAACAAAAATTAGCAGATACCTACAAACAAATGCTCAACTATCGGTGAAATAGGTTTGAATTTTAAATTTGAATTAGGGAGGGGAATGAATGTAAAGATGTATGACATACATCCTTACATTCATTCCCCTCCCTAATTCCTGATTCAAAATACACTATTTTTCAAAATAAGATTTTGGGTTTTTACCACCATCTTGTACGGTTTGCAAACGCTTTTTAAATTCGCCCGACAATTTCAAATCGTTTTTACGCGCAAAAATTTCTTTTAACGCAATCAACGTATTTTGGTCATTCGCATTCACAGACTCTGCCCGTTGGAAATAAGGTAATGCTTTATCGAAAGCCGCCAAAACTTCTTTTTCCTTATCATCATACTTTTTCATGCCTGCTTTACTCATATCGCTACCCAATTTTTGCAATTCTTTCGTCAATTCAGCCGCTTTATTGTAAAAATTAGCTCCAATACTGTAAATCGCATCCACATTCTTCGAGTCCATCTCTAACGTTTTATTATAATACGTCATCGCTTCCTCTTCGTAAGACTTGCCTTTTGCTGCATCCCCTTCTGCTGCATATTTTTTAGAAAGTTGGTCATAAACATTTCCTAAGGTAAATACAATTGATGGATTATTCGGCTCTCTTTTGATACCTTCTTTCAATTTATCCGTCAAAACTTCCAATTTGCCTGCTTTCAAATAATGATTGATTTCTGTAAACAACAATTGCGTATCATTTGGATACTTATTGCGTCCTGCTTCCAACATTTTCAACGCAGCAGCAGGGTCTGTTGCCAATTTCAAATCGTACAAAGCACTATATATAAAGCTCGTTGCCGAATCTTTATCCGTTTCCATTGCAAGAATTTTCTCATAAATCGGAAGCGTCTCTTCTTTCGCCTGTTTGCCCGCGTAACCCGCCAATTGAGCCACCAACAAATATTGTTTTTTTAACCCATCTTTCGCATCCAACATACTTTCTAACTTATTGGCTTTCAGCAACTCATGTATATCCAAATTTGATTTGAATGTTTTATAAGCATTCAAAACCGCGTTTTCCTTATCTTTTTCGCGCAAATCGTAATAATCTGAACCTGCTGAATTTAAGTATTTTTGCACTTGTTGCGTTCCTTTAAGGGCATCTGCTTTATCGCCTTTTTTAACTGCCAACTTCACCGCTTTGGTAAAAGCCTCCACTGCAGGCAGGGCAGCCGACATTTGAGATGGCTCAAAAGGCTTAATAGGAGCAGCCGTTGTTTTCCCACCCGTCATCTGCTTCAACGCCTCTGCCTTCATGACTTCCTCTCTACCATCCGCATCTTGCTGTAATAAATCATTGTAAATCAAACCTTTCAAGTACCATGCCTCATAAAAATTTTGATTATCAGCACTTTTCAACACTTCATCAATGCCATTTTTAGCTTCGGTGAGCTTGTCTTTGTTAGACACATTATACGATTTCCAGCTTTTCCGAGCTTTTTTAATAGCTTCTGCAACAGCAGGCGGTGGTACAGCCGCAGCCGCTGGAGTTTGTGCGTGCAAGGGAGCAAACGTCAGTTGCAAAGCAACAAGACTGAATAAGATTTTTTTCATTGCTAAATTTAAGAAGTTTAAATTTCAAATAAGGTTATTTTGATAACCGTCATTAAGACGGGGAATCACGCTTTTGGGTGAGTTATAAAAAAGTTAAAAATGATATAATTTTTACTTGATTACCAACCGTTTGGAGGGTTTCAAACCCTCCAAACGGTGTTGCACTTAATTTTATTTAATCACTTATTTCATTTGGAGGGTTTCAAACCCTCCAAACGGTGTTGTACTTAATTTTATTCAATCACTTATTTAGAATAATAATCCATCAATGCGCAAAGGTAATACTTTCATTTAATTTGAGTGGATGCAAACTGCTGAAAATCTTCATAAATTTTCAATCGCTCTATCGTTTTCGGTAATGGCCCGAAATGTGCCAATTTTAATTCTGCCATGCGCCGACCTGCGGTTGCCGCTTCCAACAATTCATGCCCGTCCAAGCGCGCCGTCAAGTAGCCCGACCAAAACGCATCACCCGCGCCTGTAGTATCTTTCACCTCCACTTTTCGAGCAGGCAAAAAAGAACCACCTGTCGCCGCAGCCACATAACAGCCATCTCCACCCAAAGTCACACACACTTCGGATGCCCCTAAATCCAAAAAATGCTCCGCCGCCGCTTTCGGATTCGTCAAAGGCGAGCCATATAAACGCTCCCAATCAACTTCCGAAATTTTCACAAAAGCACCATTTGAAACGTATTCTGCCACCATTTTGCGGGCTTCTTTGCGGTTTTGCCAAATTTTTTGGGCATAATTCGCATCAATACTCAATTTACAACCCAATTCGGCTGCTTTTTTAGCAGCATTTAAAATATTGGTTTGCGCAGGTTTTTTACTCAATGCAAAACAAGTTGTATGAAATATTTTAGTTTGATTCAACATTTCATCCGACAATTGACTGGCTGAAATCTGACAATCCGCACCTCTGTACGCTTCAAAATCAGACACTTTTTGAGAACGCGTCACTAAAATCAAGGTTGTCGGTTGTGGAACGCGTAGAATCGAATCCGTGTCAAAGCCCAAAGATTGGACATAATCCGACAAATAACCGCCCATAGCATCCTGCCCGACACAGGCAACAAGTCTTACGCGATTGCCAAGCCGCATCATATTCATCCCAAGATTGGCAGGACTACCGCCCGGAATGCGTTTAAAATTTTCAACCCCCTCAAAAGTTTCGGCAAAATCGGTGCTGATAAGGTCTATCAACAATTCGCCGACGGATAAAACATCAATCGTTTTGTTTGAAAAATTCATTGGTTGCCTATTGTTTTTGGTAAAAGAACTCAAAATAATAATAATTTTGCTACATTCATGACTCTTACGCACAAAGGTAGCGCAAGTTTGCATTCATGGATTCATTCCAAACACATTTTTATTTTTAACAAATCAAATCTATCGTATATGATTTTCTTTAAAAATCGTGATTTGAACGCTGTTTTTCAAATCAAAAAACATCGTTTATTATTCGTTTTCACAATCCTTTTGGGTTGTAAATCTGTTGTTTATCAACCATTTATGCTTGATAAGAATTTTGATTGGCAAGGACATCGCGGTGCAAGAGGCTTACTACCTGAAAACATCGTTTCGGGCTTCCTACTCGCGCTTGACTTGGGCGTAAAGACCCTTGAAATGGACTTGTGCGTGAGCAAAGATAATATTTTAGTGGTTTCGCATGAACCATACATGAGTGCCGAAATTTGTACAGATGCCAAAGAAAATTTGATTACAGCAGCAGATGAACAACAAAAATTTGCTTTGTACCAAATGCCTATTACAGAAATCCAAGCCTGTGATTGTGGTAGCTTGAAGCATCCGCGTTTTCCATTGCAAAAAAAACAGAAAGCGTATAAACCGACTTTGATACAAGTTGTAGCAACGGTTCGCGCCTATTGCGTGCAAAAAAACCTACCGATGCCCTATTTTAATCTTGAAATCAAAAGCAAGCCTGCTTGGGATGGTCTTTTAACGCCTTCTGTTGCCGACTTTGCAAAATTGGTTTTAGATGACGTGAATCGAATGGAAATCAATGATTTAACCATTATTCAAAGTTTTGACCCGCGTGCTTTGGAAGCGATTAAAAAATTAGACAAAAATATTAAAACAGCATTATTAATTGAAAATATTGGAGAAGTAAAAGAAAATTTAAATAAGTTAAGTTTTAAACCTGATATTTATAGTCCTTCTTTCAAATTAGTAAATCTTTCCACGGTTCAATATTGTCATCAACGACAAATTCGGGTCATTCCTTGGACGGTGAATGATACAACCGATATGATTGCCTTAATTCGATTAGGCGTTGATGGAATTATCACCGATTATCCAAATAAAATTTTACGAAAGTAGTCATAGTCGGAAATTTATTTCTCGCAAATTCATGGAAAATAAATTTCCCAACTACGACGGCTTTCTATGAACTTTTTGGTTCAAATTGTATTACTATTTTTTTAAACTAGACCCATTCCGACAACGTGATTACCATTATTTCCGCAACAGACCGTAAAGGTAGCAATTCAATGATTTTGGCAAATGCTTACTTGAATTGTTTCAAAAATAAGACAAAGCAAAAGGTGCAATTGCTTTCTTTGGAAGATTTGCCTGATGATTTATTTACATACAAAATGTATGATAAGACGCAAATCAGCCCTGCTTTTGGATTGATTGAGCAAGAATATTTGGTTCCTGCCAACAAATTGTTTTTTGTAATACCTGAGTATAACGGGAGTTTTCCAGGTGTTTTAAAATATTTCATTGATGCTTGCTCCATTAAGAGCAAAATGTCCATTTTTAAAGAGAAAAAAGCAGGTATGGCAGGGGTTGCAACAGGTCGCGCAGGCAATTTGCGCGGGTTGGAACATTTTACGAGCATTTTAAATTATATGAATGTTACCGTCATGCCGAATCGATTGCCTTATTCCTCTTTTAATAAGTTATTGGATGAGGAGAAAAATATTAAGGATGTGGAAACTTTAAAAGTATTAGAAGCACATGTGGACGAATTTTTAAAATTCTAACCCCAATATAAGTAGTTGAAATGAAAGAATCTACAAAAAGTCATACCTACAAAAAGATTGATTTTCAAGGTAGTATAGCGTTTGGAGGGTTTGAAACCCTCCAAACGTTGTTGTCCGTTTTTTTAAATTAAACTATTTAGCTATTGATTTTTCAATGCAAACGTCGCAGGTTGAAAAATCTGCGACGTTTTTGATATTAATCAAAACAATCATGAAAAACTGGGATTTATTAGCAGCAACATTAAATGAGTTACCAATTGTAGAGCAATTGACGCAAAAAAAACAAAAAGTGGATGCATTACGCCCATTATCTGCTGATTTGGAAGGGCGTGTGATGCAAAAATTGCGTTTAGATTGGAATTATCACTCCAATGCCATCGAAGGAAATCCTATGTCACATGGTGAAACGATTACTTATTTGATGCACGGTTTGACTGCAAAAGGGAAAACCTTGAAAGACCATTTGGATATTCGAGGACATAATGAGGCGATTCATCTTTTAATGAGCATTGTCAAAGATGAAAGAGGTTTTTCCGAGTCTGATATTCGGGAATTGCACCGAATTATCTTGGTTGAACCCTATCATTCCAAAGCAATTACGCCTGATGGGAATCCTACACAAAAATTAATTCAATTGGGTCAATATAAAACGCAGCCCAATTCGGTTAGAACGCCCACTGGAGAAATGCACTACTACGCTACGCCAGAAGATGTGCCGATTCTGATGGGGGAATTGATACAATGGTATCGCCATGTGCCAAAATCAAAGATTCATGCGGTGGTCATTGGGGCTATTTTTCATCACCGTTTTGTGGCGATTCATCCTTTTGATGATGGAAATGGGCGATTGGGGCGTATTTTGATGAATTTAATTTTAATGCAACAAGGTTATCCACCTGCGATTATCAAGTTAAAAGATAGAAATGAATATATTACGGCGTTAGAATATGCCAATAGAGGCGATTATGAATTATTAGTAAATCATATTGGAGAATCCTTGAAGGACTCTTTGGATATTTATTTGCGTGCTGCATACGGTGAACGCGTGGAAGAAATGGGTGATGTGGATAAAGAAATTGCCTTATTTGTGGGTGGTTTTGAACCCAAAAAACTTAAATTAATTCAAAAAAGTACAGAAATCGTTGATAACACTTTAAATAAGCATATTTTTACTTTTTTGAATATGCTATTTCGCAAATTAGATGCTATAATGCCACTTTTCTTAGATAGAACCATTAAATTTCGGCTTAATGATTTACATGAAACGCTATATCAGAATAATGACCTTATTTCAAGCCATATAAAGAAAGAAAAACAAAGAAAAACAGATTTTCAAATCAACAATATTTACGTTTATTACAAGTATGAGGGTTTCAAAACAGACCAAAAATCATTTGACTATTCAATTGAGTTTAATTTTATTTTTGAAAAGGCAGGCTATAAAATTCAAAATTCTCATCAACGATATGGTTTTATGAATGAAACCTATCAGTACGCTCCTAAAATAGGTTATGCTGAAAATATGGAACTTGTGGAAAAAATAGTTAAAAAAACAATGCAAGATATTAAGCAAAAATTTGAGTCTTAAAATGATAATAAATTTAAAACAAATTGTGTTATAAAAATTAGGAGCGTACCGAGTGGAGGGTTCTAAAACCCTCCACTCGGTTAAGATACCATTTCGGTACTTTTCAAATTAAACACAAAACAAATTGGTCGAAATAACTCATGTGATTCGTCTCCGAATTGTTGTATTTTATCGAAACCGTGCTTTTTTGTTGCAACTTTTGGATTTTAGGGTCGTCATTGGTACAGTATTTTGTAGTAAGATACTGTATTCAAAAAATCATTACAAACAAACATTCGTTCACTAAAATCTTTACCACTATGAAAAGCATCGTAGTCGCAGCTGTATTAGCAGCCTTCACTTTCACCGCTTGTCAAAAAGAAAACGTTAATCTTTTAGACGCGCCCGTTATACATCAAGTAACAGCTCCTCAATCACCTCAAATTCCAGAGGTAGCGGCGAAATGGTTATCGGACAATTATCCAGATTACAACATTGTCAAAACAACTTTGACACGGGCTCCAGAAGAATTTTTGTATAAAGTTACTATCAAAAATGTTATTTTGGCAGAACAAAAAACGATTATATTCGATTCAGATGGAGCGTTTTTGAACATTTTATAAGTTTAAAAAGAGCGTTTGTAGGGTTTAAAATCCTACAAACGCTTTTCAAATTAATTTAAGTACGATTTGATAATGGTATGCCAGATACTTAAAACAAGTCTTAAATCCGAATAAGTATTGTTATCAATGTAAAATATGTTATTTTCAAGACGCAAAAAATGCCATTCTACTCCAGTGGTTGCACAACCATAAATGACTGCAACCGATTTACCTTCTGCCTCATTATACAGTTTTGCACCATACATTTGCGCCGCACATTGTGCCAAGCCTTGCCCCATATCCTCATCTTTTGCTTCAACCAATGAAATAATGGGCGCATCCATAAAAGGTTGAGGCGGGTGCAACGCAAAGAAAAAATCACATTCGCCCGATAAATCCTCACTTGGTATCACTTCTAAATTTTCACCCGAAAACAAAGCAATTTTATCACTATATTGCTCTGCTATTTCGACCAAAATCGGTGAAATCACGCGCTCTGATTTTGCTTTTTCATTGGTCAGCACCATCACGGTCGCTTTTTTAAGCGTCTGCGCTAACCAAGGACTCGGCTCTGTCGGCGGCAAGTTGGGCGGAAATAAATCTACCATTGTCAATCCAATTTTAAATTTCTTGACAACCGTTTTGATTTTTTTATAAGCACTGTATCCCATTATGATTTATAATTAATTTAAATCTAAATTTTTACAGATTTATTTTTCTTTTCATACAAAGGAAATTGCTGCATATATTCATTGACTTCGCCGCGCACTTTCTGAATTACGGCTTCATTATCTGCATTCAAAATGACTTCATCTATCCACTCGACGACTTTCAAACAATCTTGCTCCTTAAATCCGCGTGAAGTAATCGCAGGAGAACCCACTCGAATCCCAGAAGTAATCATAGGAGTCTGTGTATCAAAGGGTACCATATTTTTATTAACTGTAATATCTGCCCGAACCAAGGCTTGTTCAGCCTGTTTGCCCGTCACGCCTTTTGGACGCAAATCTATCAACATCATATGATTATCCGTTCCGCCCGAAATGATTTTATAGCCTTTTGCAACCAAAGCCTTTGCCATCACTTGTGCATTTTTGATAACTTGAATAGCATATTCTTTAAATTCTGGTTGTAATGCTTCGTGAAAAGCCACCGCTTTTGCCGCAATCACATGTTCCAAAGGGCCACCTTGCATGCCGGGGAAGACACCCGAATCTAAAATCGTGGACATTTTAATCAAATTACCATTTTTCAACTTGCGTCCCCATGGGTTTCCAAAATTTTTGCCCATCATAATAATACCGCCTCTGGGTCCGCGCAACGTTTTATGCGTTGTTGAAGTCACAATATGGCAATGTTCCATCGGATTATTCAACAAACCGACCGCAATCATGCCCGCAGGATGCGCAATATCTGCTAATAACAACGCATTTACTTTATCCGCAATCGCTCTGAATCGTTTGTAATCCCAATCCCGCGAATACGCACTTGCGCCACAGACAATCAATTTGGGTTTGCATTCAAGCGCAATCGCCTCCACTTTATCCATATCAACCAACCCTGTTGCTTCCTCCACCCCATAAAAATGCGGTTTATAGACTTTTCCAGAGTAATTCGCAGGCGAACCATGCGATAAGTGACCGCCATGTGCCAAATTAAATCCTAAAACCGAATCACCTGGTTGTAAAACGGCTAAAAATACGGCGGCATTCGCTTGTGCGCCCGAGTGCGGTTGCACATTGGCATATTCCGCGC
This sequence comes from Bacteroidota bacterium, assembly GCA_039804385.1. Classification (GTDB taxonomy): domain Bacteria; phylum Bacteroidota; class Bacteroidia; order Chitinophagales; family Saprospiraceae; genus JAAFJT01. The sequence continues at coordinate 1,948 of JBDLWG010000126.1, read as the reverse complement.
CGAACAACTCCTTCAAACGGTCAATCGCGATTTGCTCGACCTCATCAACCACTTCACAACCTCCATAATAGCGTTTGCCCGGATAGCCTTCTGCATATTTATTCGTCAAACAACTGCCCATTGCATCAATGACGGCTTGACTGGTGAAATTTTCAGAGGCAATCAACTCAATGCCATGCCGTTGGCGTTCCAATTCTTTTTGGATTAATTGGGGGATAAGCGTATCTTTTTTCATATAAAAAATTTTAAAATAATTAATTGCAAATCAATTTTGTCGCATCACAACAATAGCAAAAATCAATTTTGTGACTTTGAATCGTTTTGCAGCGAAAATAAAAATCTAAAACCCAAACAATTGGCAATTGTTTTGAATCGTTTTAATTTCGGTGCAAAATTACGAAATGATTCTCAAAACAAGTGTTATTATCGCACCATCTTGTCGTCAAAAAGCATTTTAATTGAACAAACGTTGTCCATAATCATATGAAAGTTGTATTGAGCCTTGTGATTTTCCTTATCGGAAATGCCCCCAATTACGCCCTTACGGATAAATTTCGCTTAATTTGGAATGATAATCCCGCATCTGCTGTCCTTTTAGCTTGGAATCAAGCCTCTGGCACGAATCCGAGCGTGTATTACGTAGCGGTGGAAGAGGGCAAAGTGCCTCCGCGTTATGACCAAAGAGCCAATCCTACGAAAAATATTGTTTTTCGAGGTATGAATAATTATTTTTGTACTTTAAATAATTTAAAACCGAATACTTTATATTACGTGATTATCAAAGATTCGGAAGGTTTTAGTCGAAAAATGCGTTTTCGCACCGCGCCCAATCAAGCCGATACGCGCCTTTCGATTATTGCAGGGGGTGATTCGCGGAATAATCGCGCTGCTCGACGGTCTGCCAATCTATTGGCAGGCAAATTGAAACCGCATTGCATTTTATTTAATGGTGATATGACGGATGGCGATACGGATTTGGAATGGCAAACTTGGTTGGAAGATTGGCAATTGACGATTGGGACAGATGGTTTTTTGACTCCCATCATTCCTGCACGCGGGAATCATGAAACCGATAATAAAACGTTGTCCCATTTGTTTGATATTGCTCCCAATAATTGTTACGCAATCAATTTGGGTGGTAATTTATTGCGCATTTACACGCTCAATTCCATGATGGCATCAGGTGGAGACCAAAAAACTTGGTTTGAAAATGATTTAAACGCGAATAATAATCAACTTTGGAAATTTGTGCAATACCACTATCCGATTCGACCACACACGAAAGGCAAAGAATATCGGGATGAGCAGTATAAACAATGGACGAATTTGTTTTTAAAACATAAAATAAAATTAGCGATTGAATCGGATGCCCATGTTGCCAAAACGACATATCCGATTCGCGCAAGTACGGATGCAGGTCATTTTGAAGGATTTATCCGAGACGATGCGAATGGAACGACTTATATCGGTGAAGGTTGTTGGGGCGCACCCTTACGGGCATTTAACAATGTGCGCACATGGACGCATAGTGGCGGCAGTTTCAATCATTTTAAATGGATTTGGGTCGAAAAAGATAAAGTTGAAATTAGAACGGTCAAAACAGATAATGCTAATGAAATTGAAACCGTGAATCAATCATTTCAAATACCTGCTAATTTGGATATTTTCAAACCCAATACAGGCGAAGTTGTTATCCTTAAAAAATAAGTAGTTCAATTGAAAGAACCGATCCAAAAGGTCGGCGAGGTTGCAACCGACCTTGATTTGATATTCATATATTGATTGTCAATTATTTACATTTTGATAGCTTAGTTCGACTCAACTACTTAAAATGAATCAATAATTAGGGAATTTCAGGAATTAAAGAATCATTTGCTTGATTTTTTTGATAAAAATCAAGCAAATGATTCTTTAATTCCTGAAATTCCTTAATTCATTTTTCTTCTTG
>JBDLWG010000125.1:0-6795 GCA_039804385.1 Bacteroidota bacterium | reverse complement strand
GATGGGTAGGATTTTTTTAGGATTCATTTTAATTAAAATGAATCCTAAAAAAATCCTACCCATCCTAAAAAAATCCTAATTCAGACCCTCTTATCGCATCAATTGTATGTAACCTGTTTTTACAATTTGCCCTTTTTCATCATCTCTCAACAAGTAGAAATAAGTACCATCTGGTAATAATTGACCATTCCAAATGCCCGTCCAATCTTGTTGATAATTTTGAACATTAAGCACTTCATTACCCCAGCGATTGAATACACATAACGTGTGTTTCGGATAATTTTGTAAACCGTCAATGATTAATACATCATTTTTACCATCATTATTAGGCGAAACCGCATCCCAGAATTTCAAATCTTGTGGACAATCAACGTAAATATAAACCCATGCTGTGTCGCAAATTGCACCTGTACAAAGTTCATATTGAAAACTATCTAATCCACAAGCAGCTGCAGTAGAACCACTTCTGTATCGAACAATGCCTCTACTAATCGTATCTAATTGCCCTTTTACAGGTGGAATTAAAATATTGAATCGCGTTACGGCGGCTCGAATCGTATCATTTGCAAAAATATTTAAGACCCGGAAACCTCTAAATCGAACCGTATCGCGGTCATCATTTGCAAGCAAAATAACACTTGGAGTCGGTCGGTCGACATTGATATAAATCGTTGTCGTATCGCAAGTACCATTCGCATTACAAACCACGATACAAGCCGTGTCCACACCCACTGTCAAACCTCTAATTCGAACACATTTCGTAACAGAATCAATCGTTATTTGTGCATTGGTACCCGAACTTTGAGGACATGCGTTGAATATACGCGCTACAGCTCCTCCAATTTGGCTTGTATCCACTCGGCAAAAGAACGAATCAACCCCTACATTCAACCGAACATTATCCACAGAAGGCGTAGGACGCAACGTATCTGCGGTCACTCGAATAAATAAGCGCGTCGTGTCACAAATTCCAAACGCATTACAAAGTCTGACACAAACCGAATCTAAGCCTGGTACATTCCCTGTCACTTTGACACATTTGGTAATCGTATCCAAAGTCGCTGTCGAATACGTCAAATTCAGTGGACTGCACCATTCAATCCGCGTAATCGGCGCACCTGCTAATTCACTTGGGTCAGGGCAGAACGTTCTATTGCCTAAAACAGGCATTCTAACCGTATCTACACTGGGCGTTACCAATGGAATATTGGGTTGAACCCCTAAAATTCTAATGTAAGTCGTATCACAAACACCTGCTGCATTACAAATCACAATACACGCCGAATCAATGCCTATGGCTACTCCTGTATAAGTGACACATCGTGTAATCGCATCCACCGTAAAATTAATCCGTGTACCAGACGCACCTGCGCAACTATTCGTAATGGTTGTGCCCGTTGCGGCACCGACCAAATCACATTTATTTCTACTCAAACCAACCCTTACCGTATCATAATAATAATTAATTCGATTTGGCGTTGCAGGAAGCGGTTTGACTTGAATTTTAATATAAGTCGTATCACACCTGCCTGTTGCATCACAAATCACCACACAAGTAGAATCCGTACCAATCGCAGTTCCTGTGTAACGAACACAACGTGCTGCGGTATCTAAAACAAAAGCCACATTCGTTCCTGTTGGCGGTGTGCAATACTGCATACTCTGGAATGTACCCGCAGGTCTTTTTAAATTACAAAACGTTCTATTTAAACCAATTGTAATCGTATCCGTGTAATATAACGGGCTATTGATTGTTGGAATGGCTCTGATACTTACTTTTATAGTATCACAACGTCCTGTTAGAGGGTTACATAATACATAACAACTCGAATCGGTACCTTGTCGAATACCTGTGTATGTAATACATCTTGTCGCAGTATCAACCGTTATCGTTGCAAAACCGCCGTTACTTGGCGTACAACCTGAACGCATCACACGGGTTTCACTCGCAGGCAAACAGTAAATTCGATTCAAACCAACCGTTATCGTATCTGTAATGTTTTGACGAATCGAAACAGGTAGGGTTGTAATCGCTATGTAAGTCGTGTCACAAATGCCACTCGTATTACAAACGCGCATACATACCGAATCCGTACCAATTGCCAAACCGCTATAACGAACACATTTTCTCGCTGTATCTATCGTAAAACCGACTCTTATGCCTGATGCACCTGTACAGAAATTACTAAATGTATTAATAAGACCGCCTGGATTGACTAAATTACATATTTCTCTATCCAAACCAAGCGTAATCGTATCCGTTCTGCGGTAAATGCGACTCCGTTGTGTCGTATCAATAACGGTAATATACATATAAGTGGTATCACACAAACCTGTTGTATTACACGAAACAAGACAAATACTATCCACACCTGGCACAACACCCGCATATCGGACACAACGAGAAGGATTTATATCAAAAAAGGCAAATTGGAACACATTGGTACCATTTGGATTACAATGATCATAAAAACCACCTGTTGCATTCGCAGGCGCAATAAAATCACATTTCGTGCGCGATTGCGAAACATGTAAGGTGTCACGGAAAACGTGAATCCGACGCGTACTCGGCGTATTCGTTGGCGTATAAGCCCCGACTGCAACATAAATCGTATCACAAACATTATTCGTATAACAAATCCGCAAACAAGCACTATCTGCCCCTGGCGTAATTCCTGTAATCGTCACGCAACCTGTAACAGGATTAAAATTGCTAAAAGTCACATGATTCCCACTATTCGTTGGACAAATATTCGTCATGCCCGAAGGCGTTAAACCTGTCCGCAATGGAATACAATGTGGTTTACTTGTTCCAACTGCAATCGAATCTGCTAATCTTGCATTATTGCCTTCGCCATTCGCAAAATTTGGACGCGTATAAGCTCCAACTGTAATAATTACCGTATCACAAATGCCATTATTGTAACAAATCCGCAAACAAGCACTATCCATCCCTGGACGTATCCCTGCTAACATGACACAACCATTCGTACTATTTAAGTTACCAATTAAGACTCTATTGCCACTATTTTGAGGGCAATAATTAGTGAATGATGTGACAGTCTGACCTGCTCTTAAGGTTAAACAACGTTGTTTGTTCGTTCCAACCAAAATCGTATCGGTTATCCGCGTAATAGCACTTGGCACATTCACAGATGGATAAGCCGTTACATTTATATTAAAAGTATCACAAATACCATTGTTGTAACAAATGCGCAAACAAGCACTATCCGTTCCTGTGGTAAGACCATTTATCGTCAAACACCCTGTCACAGGGTCGATATTTGCAAACTGAACATGTGTGCCAGATGCGGTCGGACACGTATTAGTAACGGACGTAATAATGACACCACCATTTCGAGTCGGCACACAATAAGGCTTACTCGTTCCAACCGCTACTGTATCCGTGACACGATTGCGTGTCCCATTCGATTGCGGTGGATATACAGAAATCACCATATAAATCGTATCACAAACGCCATTACTGTAACAAACTTTCCAACAAGCACTATCTGTGCCTACTGAAATGCCTCTTACGGTAGAACAACCATTGCCTGTATTCAAATTGCTAAACGTCGCTCGTGTACCTGAACCCGTTGCACAAAGATTCGTCACGCCCGAAATCGTCAATCCGCCGCCGCGCAGCGTACCACACATTGGTTTAGTCGTGCCAAGAGCCAAAGTGTCCGTAACGCGCAGACGCGTCCCTGTCAAGGGTAACGAAACGCGGGTATCAATATAAAAATAATTCGTATCACAAGCACCTGCGGTATTACAAATCACCACACAAGCGGTATCAACGCCTTCCGTCAAACCCGTGTAAGTCACACAACGGTTCACAGGGTCTATCGTAAAACGAACATTACGCCCACTATTCGTCGGACAAGCATTCGTAATGGAGGCAATCGTACCCGATGGAATGTTCAACGCACAACGCGTCCGACTCACACCTGAAGAAATCGTATCTCGAATGACATGCGCAGGACTATTGGCAGTAGCGGTTACATTGACAATCAAATAAGTCGTATCGCAAAAACCCAATGGGTCACAATACCGCAAACAAGCTGTATCGGAACCAATCGTTGCACCATTGAACGCAATGCAATTGTTAACAGGTGTTTGAAAAACAGCATGAGTGGTAGCACGAGCACAGAAATTAGTAGTACCTTGTATCGCACCCAACAATTCTCCACTGCTAACACAATAATTGTCACTCGTCCCAATTTGAATGTTCCGAATGACAGTATCGGGTTTGATACAAGCGGCTGTTATCTGTACCGTATCTCGGGAACGATTAATCAAATCCTCTACAATCAATTGATGGCGACCTGGAGGCACATTAAAACGCAAGCCCGTATAGCGCAAACCTTGATTATAGCAAATAACATTCTGGCTACCCCGAGTCAAGCCAAGTATTCTTTGGCAAGAATAGACACTACCATTCGCAAAACCAAAGACAATATTGGAGACAGGGTCTAATTGCCACTGACCCGATGGATTCCAAGAAACCATTGAATCTTTCAACTGTTGCAAGTTGGCAAAACTCAACCGAAAGGTATCCCCATTCACAACCCACTCTTGTAACCTAAAGGGTCCGACTTCTCCATCGCCAAAAATGACCAAATAAGAGTAAGCATGCATCGTATCCACTGTACAAGAAGTGAAAGCCGCATTAAAAGGCTGCCCGTTCAGCGTAAATCTGTAATTACTCAAATCATCGTAGGTAAAACTATCGATGCAAGCCGCCACGCCGAGTTGACAATCGGAACTTCTGGCGACGACCGAGTCTTGATGAATAAAACCAATCTGCGATTGTGCATGCAGACAAGTAATCCAAAGACTCAGGCTAAAGAGTAAAAGTTTTTTCATGAAGACTAATAAGTTTTAGAACGCGGTGTAGTTTTAGAATGAAATGGTATTATGGTGACAGCAGTTGGCTTTCTTGCATGATTCAATACGGCGCAAAGCCACTATCCCGTTTATGTACTTGTTGCAAAAGTCCTAAAAATCGTGCCAAGCCCTAACCTATTCAAGGTAATAAGTCCATGACAGTCAATGGTTTAAACTTTTGTAACCTATGTTTCTTATTGAAAACACGTTTATTATGGTCTATATTTTTATTAAAATTATAAATAAAAAAAACATTTATAATTTTTAATTTGGGTTGATTGTGTGGCATCTGTTGGGTATAAATCAAATGTTTGGATGATTAAAGCATCTTTTGTACATAGTTTTCTGCGATTTGTTGCCTTTATGGTGAAAATAATTCCGTTAATTTGCACCCAAATTAATTTTTTCAAAAATGAACAACCGGTTTTCTTGGATGTGTATGGGAGTCACGCTCTTTGCGGCAAGCTGTGACCGTTCCAAATCAGGGAATGCATCAATTATTAAATTATCTGAAAAATACGATAAAACGTTTTGGTTTCAAGAGGGTCTCGCACCTGTGCGCCGCAATAATAAATGGGGTTTCGTGGATACGAATGGCGTAGAAGTGATTCCGGTGCAATACGAAAATGCTTGGATGTTTACAGAAGGTTTGGCGACTGTGACCATCAATAATAAGCATGGTTTCGTGGACAAAACGGGTAAAATGGTCATACAACCCATCTATGATGATGCCGAACCTTTTCAAGAAGGTTTAGCCTTTGTCGAGTCGAAGGAAAAAATGGGTTTTATCAATCATGATGGCGATACAGTCGTGCCCTTGAAATATAAAGATTGTGAATCCCAATTCTCGCATGGTTTTGCAGCCGTGCGACGCGAGCAAAGTTGGGGTTTTGTCAATCGAAATGGGGTGGAAAAAATACCTTTGCGCTATAGTTGGACTCAAAATTTTTCGGATGGTTTGGCGGCGGTCGAAGATGGTCGAAAATTTTACTATATTGATAGTACAGGTCGAAATATATTAGATGTCAAATCAGAGAGGCGAGATAAATTTTCAGAAGGTTTGGCGCGAATTGCGATGAATGATAAATTTGGATTTATCAGCAAAGCAGGGAGCTTAGTCGTTCAGCCTCAATATGATATGGCAGAAGATTTTTCAGAAGGTCTGGCAGTCGTCCGACTCAATGGTAAATACGGCGCGATTGACAAACAAGGAACTTTGGTGATTCCATTGAAATACGATAAAATGGAATTGCATTTTTCGGGTGGTCATATGCCTGTTAATTTGAATGGGAAATGGGGCGTTATCAACCAAAAAGGCGTAGAAGTGATTCCGCCTGACAAATATGAATGGTGTGGCGCGTATTGCGAAGGGCTTTTTCCTGCGCAATTGAATGGGAAACGGGGTTTTTTGAACGCAAAAGGCGAAATTAAAATCCCCTTTCAATACGAAACGATTAATAAATTTTCAGAAGGCTATGCTTGGGCGCGGCGCGACAGTGCATGGTGCATTTTGAAAAAACCAAAATAAAGTCTAAATTTGGATTCTTGGGATTTTTACGTAAAAATCCCAAGAATCCAAGCTCAAATTATAAAAAATGCTCACAAATCGATTAATCTTAGAACCGTTGCATCTTGATGATGCCGCCTTTATATTGGAGTTGGTCAATACACAAGGTTGGCTACAATTCATTGGCAACCGAAATGTAAACGACCTTGATGATGCTCAAAATTATATTCAACGTATTCTTAATAATATCAATGTTAAATATTGGGTGGTTCGAGACCAAAAAAAATCATTACCTATTGGAATCATTACCTTTATAAAACGAGATTATTTATTATATCATGATATTGGGTTTGCATTTCTGCCCCAATATCAGCAAAATGGTTATGCTTATGAAGCCA
>JBDLWG010000124.1:0-3618 GCA_039804385.1 Bacteroidota bacterium | reverse complement strand
CTGCTGACCAGATTTTAATTTGGTCAGGATTGTAATCGTTTCGATTGACGGATTCAATCGTTTCTTGAAATAATTGACGGATAGCGTCAACATCACTCAGTTGAGCAATTCTAATCATGATTTTTAAGATTTAACTTACAGTTGCTGGATGGATTGGATTCTTTGGATTTTTATAGAAAAATCCCAAAAATCCAATTCATCCAACAAATCCAAATTCCATTATTCCGTTTCTGTTTTCTTAATTTTTTTTTTGGCATCCAATTCAATCCCATTTTCGGTCATCACCCAAGTCGTGTAAGTCAATTTATCTTGTTCATTATTTTCAAAATAATCATCAAAATTATCTGCCCACAAATTGCTATTATGCCCATATCGTTGTGATTCCTTAATTCTAACTTTTTGTCCGACAGGCATTCGCAACGTATATTCCACACTCTGACCCCGATATTTTTGCCCTTTCGGAATTAAAAAACCTGTTGTCAATGATAATGTGTCATTAGAAATCGAGAGTGGACAATCAATTTTACCTGCTAATTGCGTTGCCTCAATGCGCGAACCGCCTTGAGAACTGCGTTTTTTAATCAATTCAAATTGTCCATCTTCACTTTTTTCAGCATGCAGGTTCACATGTCGCACGTATAAATGTTCATCCGAGATATGGATTTCATTGCCCAATTGAATATTGCTTTCCAATGATTTATCGGATTTTAAATCTAATTTCAAAATATTATTCGGCTGTTTGGGAATTAACAACGATTCTTTTGCCTCTCCGCCTACTGAAAATTGTCTAAGGGTGAAGGGCATCATAACAAAAAAAGCAGTTATATTCAACGTAAATAGAATCCCTAAGGTCCAACTCAATGCAGGTGAAATTGGTTTTTTATAAAACACGTTGCGCAACCAAAATATTAAACTCAATAACGGAATGCCTAAAGCACAAATCGTATTTGCCATTAATAAACTTGCCCAAAAAGAGGAATTTGAAGGACTTACATAATCAAAAAAAGGAAATATGAATATCAGTCCAAACAATAAAGCCGTCCATCCAATCACAATTCCAATTAAAAAAATCGCACTAATCAACACTTTGATGGGGTGAATCAGGCGAAAAATGCCCCTCACGACCTCTGCAATAAATGAACCGAACCGTCTGGTGTGCATCGAAACCGTGTTTTGGAACGATTGAGCTTGACCGTGTGTCGCACTAAATTCGTGGATGTGTTTGGAAAAGGTCTCCGCGCCTTCCTCCACAGCGCGGGCGATATTTTCGATGTTAATCGGTTCGCCGCGCATGGCTAATCGATCTGCCGTCGATTTCGCCGCAGGGACGATTAACCACAACAAGCCATACGCAAAAAGTCCAGAACCGCCCGCCAAAATGAACAAAACAAAGCCCAAACGCACCCAAATCGGGTCTTCCACTCCAAAAAAAGCCGCAATACCAGAACAAACACCTGCTAATTTACGGTCTTCATAATCGCGAAAAAGCCTTCTACCTGTTTTGATATAACTATTTGATTTTGAATGACTTGTCGTTTTTTTAGGTGCAGGTTCACCGCCTTCGATACCAAAATCTTCGGGTGTTCCCATGACCGAAACCGCATTTTTAACATCTTGTTTAGTGATAATCACCCGCGTTCCTGCCTGTTCGCGAAACAATTCTGCCAATCGCGTTTCAATATCGCTGATGATTTCCTCACAACCTTCAGAGGTTTGAAAATGATGGTGGAGCGTTCCTAAATATTGTGATAAATATTGATACGCATCTTCGTCTATGGTGAACGGATAACCGCCAAGATTAATATTTGATACCTTATTCATTGTTTTAAAAAATTAAAATAAATCGTTAGAAAATGTGGTTTCAAGCATTGTTTTAATAATAATGTTTTGATAATCAATGGTTTACAACGTCAAGAACTCGTTCGTTTTTCAACAATCTGCTCGACAGAAGTGACCAATTCGTTCCAAGACAGCAGCAAATCCATGAGATACGCATTGCCATCTGGCGTTAGTTGGAAGTATTTACGGGGCGGGCCCATCGTAGATTCTTGCCAATGATATTGGAGTAACCCCGTATTTTTCAGTCGCGTGAGCAACGGGTATAACGTCCCTTCGACCACAATCATTTGGGATTTTTTCAATCGCTCAATGATGTCGCTCGGATACGCCGGCTTTTCGGCGATGATGGCAAGGATGCATAATTCCAGCACGCCCTTACGCATTTGTTGTTTCGTATTTTCAGTAACGTTCATTACACAAATCTATGTATTAATTAAGTACCTTGTAATACATAATACCAAGTAATGCCTAAAAAAGTTCCCGAAGTTTGAAAAAAAAGTAATTTTTTTGAAAAAAATATTTTTGGATTATTGGGAAACTTAAAAATAGTTTCCTTAATTTGCATTCATTCAAGAGTGTTAGAGTAGCCAAGATTACATTTGATTGGTTCAAAAAAGTCATTTTGCATTAAAATTCACACAATGGTAGCCATTATAAAATCTTTTCCGTCGCCAATTCTTTCTAAATTGCCTCGTCAATACACACTTGAGGCGTATTTGCAACGCGAAGCGCGTTCATCAGATAAATCCGAATTTTTTAATGGAAATATTATTAAAATGCCCAATGCCAAATTTTATCACAATCTAATTACGAATAATACAAATTATGCCATACAAAATGCTTTGTATATGGCAAAATTAGAACAATATTTTGTTTTAGGGGATTCTCAAAAAGTGTATATTGAAGCTGAAAATACAGCTGTTTACCCAGATGCACTTGTGATTTGTGAAAAACCTGAATTTTATCAAGGTTTGGAGTATTTATTGGTGAATCCGTTAGTCGTGATAGAAGTTTTGTCGAAAAGCACTGCGGCTTATGATAGAAAAGACAAATATAGTCTTTATAAAATGTTACCGAGCCTTCAAGAATACGTTTTGATAGATTCGCGTAAAACCTATATTGAAACGAGACATCAAGTAGAGCCAGATGTTTGGAAATCAACCTATTACAAAACGGTAACAGATATTATTCATTTGCAATCGCTCCAAATTTCAGTTCCAATGACTGCGATTTATAAAAAAGTGGTGTTTCCAACGTAAAAGCGTATCTTTGCCATTCAAAATGAAATCATTTAAAGGGTATCCGCATGGCAAAGACAAACAAAAATCAAAGCAATGGTGTAAGTAAAATGTGGCGCGAAGCGGAATTAATTCAAAAATTTCAGTTGCAGCGCATTCTGGAACAACCGTCGCCTCTTTTAGAAGAATGGTTAGCAGTCCAAATGCCTGTTTTGACGGCGGGAGAACAATATGTTTTTGACACCAATTTATTAAAAGCAAAAAAAAGCCTTCGGAGTTGGAGTGAAGAAGATTTAAAAGTCAAATTTATTGGAAATATTTTGGAATTGGGACATTTGATAGACGATGATCAAGTGGTTGGCTATTTTGATAAAATTATCAGCGCAACCGTTGAAGGCACGTATTTAACGGTGAAATCGGATTTTATGCTGGCGAAAGGTTTTTTAAATGTGTTTGAAACGCCTTATTTTCATTTCCAAGAATATAAACCGCAGTTGAATCCGAGTGGCGAACCGATGGCGCAACTTTTAGAAGCGTTTTT
>JBDLWG010000123.1:0-4282 GCA_039804385.1 Bacteroidota bacterium | reverse complement strand
AGGGTTAAATTATGGTTTTAAACTCCTTGATAAAGGTTTTTTCAACATTTCGGGCGATTTCAATCAACGCGGTGCGACGAATCGGACTTCGGATTACACGGGACCCATCTTCAAAAGTGCGTCTTCTGAATCAGTGTATCAAAATGAAAAAGTACCAGAATTTGGGAATCGGACGCGGATGCAGGCGGATGATGATACTTTATCCAAATTGGGTTTGACTCGAAAAGATTTTCGGATGCGGGTGGGTAATTCGCAAATTCGGAGTATGGGCGCATTTTTCAATGCGGTTTATCCGCTTTCGATTAATGCGGAAGTGTATGCTTTTGGCGGTTACAATTTCAAACAAGGTACCGCCGCAGGTTTTTACCGTTTGCCGAATGATACGAGAGTGGTGAAAGATATTTATCCGATTGGTTATTTGCCTGAAATCCATTCGGTTATCAGCGATAAAGCGGCGACTTTGGGCGTTAAAGGCAGTTTGCGCGGGTGGAATTTGGATTTTGCCAATACCTATGGTCAAAATCAATTTTTATTTCAAGTTGAAAATTCATTGAATGCGTCTTTATTGGCGGCATCTCCGACGAGTTTTCAATGTGGCGGTTTTTCCTTTGCGCAAAATACAACCAATTTTGATGTCAATCGCTTGTTTGGAAACATTCAAAGTGGGATGAATGTCGCTTTTGGTGGTGAATTTCGGACGGAAAACTATCAAATCATTGCAGGAGAAGAGGCTTCTTATCGCAATTATGGGGTAGTGGCTGCGCCTGATACATTGCGCAATGCGAGTGGCGAGATTACTGCCATTGTTCCATCAACGACTCGGACGTTGGATCGATTAGGTCGTCCTGGCGGTGCGCAAGTTTTTCCCGGTTTTCGACCTGAAAATGCAGTGAATCGGTATCGCACGAATGCTTCTGCGTATTTGGATGTAGAGTTGGATGCGACCGATAAATGGTTGATTGAAGGTGCGTTACGAGCCGAAAGTTACAGCGATTTTGGTGCTACTGCGAATATTAAAGCCGCTTCTCGGTATAAAATCTCGACCGATTTGGCAATACGCGGCGCAGTCAGTACGGGTTTTCGCGCCCCTGCTTTGCAACAACGCTATTTTAACAATACTTCTACACAGTTTGATAATCGCGGCATTCCATCTGAAATCGGCACCTTTAGTAATGACAGTCGGATTGCGCGTTTATTGGGGATTCCGAAATTGAAACAAGAGACTTCACGCAATTTGAGTTTGGGCATCACCTCTCGGTTGACGCGACAATTTGATATTTCGGCGGATATTTATCATATTCAAATTCAAAATCGCATCATTTTAACGGGGCAATTTGAAGGCGGTAATATTGCAGATATTTTAAAATCAGCGAATGCGAGCAAAGCCGCTTTTTTCACCAATGCAGTGGATACACGCACGACAGGTTTGGATATTGTGGCAGATTATAACGCTAAAATCCCAGAAGGCAGTGTAAAAGTCGTGTTAGCAGCCAATTTCAATCGAAATGAAGTGGTTAAAAATGGAGATGGTACGCCCTTAATCCATGCAACGGAATCGTTGAAAAACTATTTGACCACCTATTTCAATCGGGAAGACCAAAGCCGTTTGGAAACCGCAACACCGAATATGAAAGTAAATTTAACCGTTAATTTCAGACAAGGCAAATGGTCAGCAATGGTTCGGAACGTCTATTTTGGGTCGGTTCAATACGTTTTTCCTGCTGCGACGGAGACGGATGCGAGCAAATGGGTTATCAATACGTACTCGGGCAAAGCAGAAAGCCGTGACCAAACGTTTGGCGGCAAAGTCGTGACCGATTTTTCGGTTGCCCGACAATTGACAACGCAAATGAGTTTTACCTTAGGCGCGAATAACGTGTTTAACATTTATCCAGATGCTCAAACGCATTCTGAAAATGTTTCATACGGTCGTTTTTTGTATTCGCGGCGCGTGCAACAATTTGGGTTTAATGGCGCGTATTGGTTTGGTCGCTTTGTGGTGCATATTCGATAAATAGACTTGTCCTACGAGTTGGTAAACGAAACTTGCGTCAAGTTTCAAACTTGACGCAAGTTGTGCTCGAATTTTCCTGATTTTGGTTTATGGGCTTCTAAAAATAAATAGTTGCGCTGTAATAAGCTATTAAAAAAAACGTGCCAACGTCGGCGAGGTTACAACCCTATCCATTACCCACAGAATTATTATTGGCATTCAAATGGTTTTGCAAAATAAAAAAGGTGCGTAGCACCACAACATTTGTAGCAAAGCGATGGACAATCCGATTGGAAGGTGCGTCGCACCGTAACATTGGTAGAAACGGTTTAAATGTTACGGTGCTACGCACCTCAAACGCGGGTTCCAATTCCATTTTGCTACAAATGTTGCGGTGCTACGCACCTTTTTATTTTGTAAAATGATTTGAATACCGATAATCATTCTGTGGGTAATGGATAGGGTTTGAAACCTCGACGACGTTGATACGAATAACCCTTTTACTTCAGAAAAAAAACGTTTCAGCCTACTGCCTCATGTTACTTTTCAGAAAAACAAAACAACTTGTTTTCGGTATGGCGTTATTAACGCCAGTCTTCATGTCTTTGATTGCGGGTTGTAAACGAGATAAGCCCGCACCTAAATCGCCTGCGCCAATAGTTGCTGCTCCTGCTGCACCAGTCGATACAGCCCTTGCAGCCCTTGCACAACCGACCGCCGCGCCCAATCTTGCAACGACTGCACCAACCAACGCTTTGGTCGTCGATTCGAGTGCAGGCGGAAAAGGGTTGGATGATTGTACGTTTTTAAATCAATGGTTTAAAAATGACTGCGATGCCGAAGGAACCCGTTTTGCGTGTAGCGGGGATGAAAAATTCATTCAAGAAGAAATGGCGGATGCAGAATGGTGTTCTGGAGTCGGCTATTTGCGCGTAAAAGCATTGTTTAGACAACCTTTCATGGAAAATGGGGTGCAAAAAATGGTTTTACTAACAGGCATGATGCCCGAAGTCAAATGGGGTGATGCCAAATTTAGCGAAACCTTGCTGGGTGCATCCATCTGGACGAAGCAAAAAAATAGTTGGAAATTGCAAACCGAAACGAAAATGATTACTTTTTTGCAATCCAACATTCGGAAACCCATGCAAATCCAATTCATCGAAGCGGGTCAACTCATCGAAATTCGATACAAAGAGGGCAAAACCGACCAGATTTTGCGCATTGGTGTCAAAAATGGTCAATTTGAACCGTTGGATGTGAGTAATCATTAAAAAAACTACTTTTGGGTTTGGATGGATGTACGGATTTCACGGATTTTCACGGGATTCGTACGGATTTTTCGATTCAAAAAAAATCCGTACGAATCCCATGAAAATCCGTGAAATCCATACATCCATCCAAACCAACGTATTTCGATTCCAATTATGTTAAAAATCGCATACTCACCCATTTACAAATATGAATTAGCTTCCACACATCGTTTTCCGATGTTGAAATACGAGTTAATCCAAGAACAATTGATTTACGAAGGCACGATTCAGGAAAGTCAATTTTTCCACCCCGAACCTGTTGCTGAAACGCTCATCACCCAAGTCCACACGCCTGATTATTGGCAACGCCTCCGAGATGGTCAACTTTCGGATAAAGAAATTCGCAAAATTGGGTTTCCCATGTCACCTGCATTGGTGCATCGCAGTCGCGTCATCGCGGATGGCACGATTCAATGCGCTTTGCACGCGCTCGAACATGGCGTAAGCATGAATGCCGCAGGTGGGACGCATCATGCGTTTACAGGACACGGCGAAGGTTTTTCTATGTTGAATGATGTGGGCTTGGCGGCTTATTTTTTATGCTTGACGCAACGCGCACAACGGATTTTGGTCGTCGATTTAGACGTGCATCAAGGCAATGGAACAGCAGAGATATTTCAAAAAAACACCTTTGGTTGGAATGGGCGCGAAGGCGTTTACACGTTTAGTATGCACGGCGCGAAAAATTATCCGACCCAAAAACAACAATCGCATTTGGACATTGGTTTGCCTGACCACATGGAAGATAAAGATTATTTGAAAATATTATATGAAAATTTGCAAAATCTATTAGAGCTTGTAAATCCGCAATTTATCTTTTTCAATTCAGGTGTAGATGTGTTGAAATCCGATAAATTAGGGCGATTGGATTTGAGTTTAGAAGGTTGTCGGCAACGCGATAGAATGGTTTTTGAAACCTGCCACCGACATAAAATACCGATTGCGGTCAGTATGGGCGGCGGCTATTCGGAGCGTTTGG
>JBDLWG010000122.1:0-3731 GCA_039804385.1 Bacteroidota bacterium | reverse complement strand
CCGTTTTTCAATTTGCCCGAATTATACCCAAAAGTAGTTTGTGTAAAACCATTATTGCCCACTTCTTGCTTCACCCCGATTTCGCGCCGCGAATCAATGCCTTTCGTCAAGATATTAATCGTCCCGCCGACAGACGGCAAAGCGAGTTTCGACGCGCCCAAACCGCGCTGAACTTGCATGGTTTTCGTCACCAAGCCCAAACCGAACCAATTCGACCAATAAACTTCTCCATTTTCCATATCATTGACGGGAATGCCGTCCAACATCACTGCGACATTGCGTTGCGTAAAGCCGCGCAATGTGATTCGTGCATCGCCATCGCCGCCGCCGCGAGTCGTCGCATACGCGCCAGGCGTGCTATTCAAAATCATCGGCAAATCTTGACCTGCCAATTCTTCTTTGAGTTTGAGGGTTGGAATGTTGGAAAAGGCGACAGGCGTTTTGCGGTCTCGGGCAATATCGGCGGTCACTACGACTTCTTTGGAAACAATGGCGGTACTTGCCAAGTCAAAATCCAACTGCATATCGCCCTTGATTTCGACAAAACGTTCCAAAAGAGCGTATCCAATGAACGTAATTTGAATGTTATAACGTCCTTTTGCCAAAATCAAGGTATAATTGCCATCCATATCGGCGGCAGCACCTTTAAATTCCGTTTTTTCATCCGTCCGAATCGTCGCGCCGACCAAAGGCTCTTTGGTATCAGCATCTCGAATCGTCCCTTTGAGGGTGAACGTATTTTGAGCCAATAACGAGGTTGAAAATCCAATTAGAAATAGGATAAACGTTGTAAATGGTAAATTTTTTTTCATGCGTTTGCAAATGCTAAATGATAAAAATAAATATGTTTTTGAATCAAGAATCACTTGGTGTTCAAAATAAGTTACAAAAGTACCATTTTACATCCAATTAACCGCCTGATAAGGCTTGCATAATCCAAATTTCATCTTTTTCAACAACCCTATCCGTTAGAGCCAATCTATCTGTAATCAAATGTTCACCGATGTAAATGTGAATATGCTGCCGCAATGCACCATGTTCATCTATCAAATAATCGGTCAAGGTCGGATATTTTTTTTCAAGCTCGTATAATAATTGATGAATCGTATTGCCTTGAATATCAATAGGTTGTAAATTAGGATAGAACCGTTTTAAGGCTGCTGTAAAGCGAATATGCGCCATATTATTTTTATTTCAATAAGTTATCAATGGAAAAACACTGCCTTTTTTAAAGAGATTTTGGTCAGCAGGCAATTCTAACCAACCATTCGCACGATTTAAATTACTCAAATCGCCAGAACCTTGTCCTACATGTGGAATCGCTTCTAAAAAACCGTCTGAATGACTATAAACATATACAGGTAAAAAATAATTCAATTTCGGTGTAAATGAAAAATCGTTTGCCAATCGCGCATATTGAGGCTTTGGAATCAATCCTGTACATGCTTGTAAATAAGGCAACACATATTTATAAGCACAAACCGTTGTCGAAACAGGATTTCCTGGAAGCGCGAATACAACACATTGATTTTTAACTTGAAAATCAACTTGATTTTTAAGTTGATTTTCAACTTGATTTTCAACTTGATTTTCGATAGTATCATCAAAACCAAAAGTGCCAAACCAAAAGGGTTTACCAGGACGTTGCGCGACTTTATGGAATCGCTTGACAACACCCAAATCCTGTAAGGCAGCAGGCAGAAAATCAAACTTTCCTTCTGAAACCGCACCACTTAATATCACAATCGGATATTTTTTTAAGATTTTTTTTAATTCTTTTTTGATAACTTCTTGATTATCAATCAAATGAAACCGTTTGCTGGATACACCAATTTGTTTTAAAATGGCTTGTACGACATACACATTAGACCGCCGAATCTGATGTGTAAGGGGTGTTTCGCCCACTTCGACCAACTCATCGCCTGTCGAAATGACGGCAACTATAGGCATTTTTTTAACGTTTAGCACTGATTTTCCAATCGTTGCGGCGGTTCCAATTTCAGCAGGATATAATTTTACGCCTGTTGGAAGGAGTAAATCACCTTTTTTTTTGTCGCTCGCCATCAGATGAACATTTTGACAGGACACAATATTATCAATCATAACTTGCGCTATATCATTGTTCATCTTCAAATCTTCATATCGAATGACGGTATCCGCGCCTTTCGGCAAAACCGCGCCCGTCATGACTTCTATGGCTCCACCCGCTTTTTCAAACAAGGTTTCAGGCGTTCCTGCGGCTTGAATGCCCTGTATTGGAAAATGACGTTGTCCTGTTGCAAAATCGGCATAACGTATGGCAATTCCATCCATCGTTACGCGGTCAAAAGGTGGAAATGGACGGTCTGCGCCTAAATCCTCTGCGAGAATCCGACCCAAACTCTGCTCTAAGGAGACCGATTCAGTTGGGCAAGGTACCCTATATTTGGCAATTATAGAAGTTGCTTTTTGTACAGAAATCATTGATTTATAATAGTTTACAAAAAAATGGTACCCTACTTTTCCGAAGTAGGAATCATTGAAATAAGATTATAAAATAGGTAAAATCCTAATTTTGTTTATTTTTGCATCAAAAGTATTCAAAAAATTTATTTCTTATTCAAAATTGAACACATTTCAAAATGATTGATATACAATTGCTCCATACGCCCTTGCAAACCGAAAGTTGTATTGCCCATGTAGAACACGTCGAAGCGGGTGGCATCGCGGTTTTCATCGGCACCGTGCGTCGAAAAACCCAACAAAAAACAGTTGTTCGACTCGAATTTGAAGGTTATGAGCCTATGGCAATTGCCGAAATGCACAAAATCGCAGCAAAAACAGTCGAAAAATATGGGGTGATTCGGTTTTCGATGCATCATAGGGTAGGGATTTTGTACCCAAGTGAGATTGCGGTAGTGATTGCGGTTTCAACGGCACATCGAGCCGCTTCATTTGAGGCGTGTCGATATGCGATTGACACGTTGAAAGAAACCGTTCCAATTTGGAAAAAAGAGGTTTTTGAAGACGGTTCTGTGTGGGTTGCGGCGCATCCGTAATGAAGCGTCTATAACCAATTTAGGAGTCGGGAAATAAATTTCCAGACTCCTAAATTAGTTATACACCTTACCCAAAATCCATGTTTAAGCACGCACTTTGGGTTTCAAATTATAACGCAAACTAAAAATATGTGAATAATTAATTTGTGCAACATTCCCCAAATTTGTCAAAGCATAATCAATCGCAATATTGCCCAAATGTAAGCCTAAACCCATATTTGGTTGAAATGCCCATTCTTTTTTAGTGGGGTCTAATTCATTTTTAAATTGTTGAAAATTGCCTACACCTGCCCGCAAAAAAACGATTTTTTTGAAATCAGCTTCGATACCAAGACGCGGACTAACGCTAACTGCATTACTTGAAATCAATACATTCCGCTTGCCATCTGTTGTTAATTCAAAATTTAATTCTGTTAAAAAACCAATTTGTTCATTCAATGGTTTTTGATAAGCTGTTCCAAGCAGTAAAGTGGGGCGTGTAATTTCAACACTGCTTTTAGGAATCGCATTGTTCGTACTGGCAAATACCGTTTTTTCTTGTTCGGTCAAAGTGGCTGTCCAAGCATTGTAAGTCGTCGTAATATCTCGAAACATTGCCCCAAATCGCCAATTATTTTTTTGATATTGAATGCCTAAATCGGCACCAAAACCCCATGCACCCGCAAAGGTACCAATCACTCGGCGCACCACTTT
>JBDLWG010000121.1:0-2799 GCA_039804385.1 Bacteroidota bacterium | reverse complement strand
CACAAAAAGCCCTTGAACTTCTAAAAACAGGTAATGAACGTTTTTTGAATAATTTACACTTCCATCGGAACTTGTTGCAATTAGTCAACGATACGGCGGAACAACAATTTCCATTCGCGGCATTCATCATTCATCATTAAAAAACGATGTTTTCAAAAATAAAAAGTGATTTTCCTGCGGGCTTAGTCGTATTTCTGGTCGCTTTGCCCTTATGTTTAGGCGTTGCCTTAGCGAGTGGTGCGCCACTCCTATCGGGTGTGATTTCTGGAATTATTGGGGGCATTGTGGTTGGTATCTTGAGTCAATCGCATACAAGTGTGAGTGGGCCTGCTGCAGGATTAGCAGCCGTTGTGTTATCTTCGATCGCACAATTAGGGCAATTTGATGTTTTTTTATTGGCAGTTGTGCTTGCGGGCGTGATACAGTTAATAATGGGTATCGCAAAAGGCGGTTTTATCGCCAATTATATTCCATCAAATGTCATCAAAGGACTTTTAGCCGCGATTGGCATTATCTTAATCCTCAAACAGATTCCACATGCGGTCGGTTTCGACCGCGATGCCGAAAATGATTTTGTATTCTTGCAACAAGATGGCGAAAATACGTTTTCTGAATTGCTCAATATTTTCACTTATTTTTCCTGGGGAGCCATTATTATATCTTTTTTATCTATTTTGGTGATGATCTATTGGGATAAAACGCCTATGAAAAAAATTAAATTTTTTCCAGCGTCTTTATTTGTAGTCCTTTTAGGGGTGTTTTTAAATTTCATTTTCAAAACCTATTTTCCTGCTTTATACATATCATCAGAACATTTAGTAAATATTCCGCCGATTAAAAGCATTTCGAGTTTGATAACGCTCCCTGCATTTAAGAGTATTGGTAATTATCATGTCTGGATTGTAGCTTTTACGATTGCAATCATCGCTTCTTTAGAAACATTGCTGAATTTGGAAGCGGTTGAAAATATTGACCCTTATAAACGACAGGCTTCTCCGAATCGAGAATTGGTTGCGCAAGGAATTGGTAATATTATTTCGGGTTTGGTCGGCGGTATTCCGATTACCTCTGTGATTGTGCGCAGTTCGGTGAACATTAACGCAGGCGCGGAAACGAAATTATCGGCGATTATACATGGTGTTCTTTTAACCATTAGTGTTTTATTATTGAGCCCGTTCCTCAATTTGATTCCATTGGCGGCATTAGCGAGTATTTTATTACTTACGGGTTACAAATTAGCAAAAGTATCTCTTTTTGTAGATATGTATAAAAAGGGGCAAAATCAATTTATTCCTTTTTTAGCGACGATTATTGCGATTATTTTCACCGATTTATTGATTGGGGTGCTATTGGGATTAGCCATTAGTATTTTTTACTTATTGAAAAATAATTATAGAAATCCGTTTGTTTTAGAGAAAGAAACCTTGCATATGGACGAAACGATTCGGATTGAATTACCGAATCAAGTCTCGTTTCTCAATAAAGCCTCTATTAAAACGACTTTATGGGCGATTCCGAATGGTTCCAAAGTGATTATTGATGCGACGTATTGTGATTTCATAGATGATGATATTTTGGAAGTTATAAATGATTATAAGACAACGGTTTCGGTGGGTAAAAGCATTAAATTAAACGTGCTTGGTTTGAAGCAACATTATAAATTGGAGGATCATATTCAATTTATCAATGTTTTGGACAAGGAAACCCAACAAAAATTACAACCGAATGAAGTGGTTCAGATTTTAAAAAATGGGAATGAACGTTTTGTAAGTGGCAAATGGACCAACAAATATTTAAAACATCAAATTAATGCAACTTCGTTTGGACAAAATCCGATTGCAGTCGTATTGAGTTGTATTGATTCTCGTACCACGACCGAACATATTTTTGATTTGGGGCTCGGCGATATATTCAGCATTCGGATTGCGGGCAACATTTTGAATGACGATATTTTGGGCAGTATGGAATATGCGACGAAATTCGTTGGGACAAAACTAATTGTTGTATTAGGACATACCAAATGCGGTGCCATTGGTGCGGCTTGTAATCACGTTCAAATGGAACACATTACGATTCTTTTGGATAAGGTAAAGCCTGCTATCGAAAAAGCGAGTCATGTCCTTGAAAAGAGTACTGATGCTCTTTTTATACGAAAAGTGACGGAATTTAATGTTCATTTGACGATGGAACGGATTCGGAAAGAAAGTTCGACGATAGCGACCCTTGAACAAGAAGGAAAAGTGAAACTTATCGGCGGTCTTTATGATATTGAGACAGGCGTTGTCACCTTTTATGTATAATCGTAACTCCCGACAAACACCATAGAATGGGTTTTAGGTTGGGTCTCCAGTAAACGCTACAGCGTTCATTTGAGACCCATTAAATCCTTTTTTAAAATTAAGCGGTCAAAATTTGACCAAGTTCTTTTTTTAACGTTCATTTGCATCTAAAATATTTTTTCATTAAAAACAAACCTTGAAATGAGCAAAAATTTCGGTTTATACGGATTTTTATTGGTAGCTGGTATCGCCCTGTTAGGGTACGCCGTGAGCATGATGCAAACAACGAATCGATTATCAGAAGGGGGCATCAAGACGACTGCGACCTTAGTTGAAATCAAAAAAACGACCGATTCCAATGGAATGGATATGTTTCAACCTGTTTTTGAGTTTAAAGACTCCGCAAATCAAACGATTCAGTACGCATATGACCAAATGTCAAGTCCGCCTAAGTGGGCAGTAGGGCATCAAATGGGTCTCGTCTATAACCCTAAAAATAAAGCAGAAGTCAAATTGGATA
>JBDLWG010000120.1:0-6012 GCA_039804385.1 Bacteroidota bacterium | reverse complement strand
GGTGGATAAACGCGTTTCGGAGGTGCGTAGCACCGTAACATTGGTAGAAACGGTTTGAATGTTACGGTGCTACGCACCTCAAACGTGGATTTGAATTCCAATTTGCTACAAAGGTTGTGGTGCTACGCACCTTTTTTATTTTGTAGAATCCTTTGAATACAAACAATTATTCTGTGAATAATGGATAGGGTTGCAACCTCGTCGACGTTAATATGTTGATTACCAATTATTTACATTCTGATAACTTATTTCTGCAGCATTTTCCAAAGTGGAAATTGCTGTTATTTCTGCCCAATCAAGTACATCCTTAATTCCTAAAAATTCCTTTATTCCTAATTCAAAAAAAAGATTAATTACTATATTTGTGGCATTTTACAAAATAAAACAACCATATATGAAAAAAACATTTTTTTTATTGACCAGTCTCGCATCCATCTTTTTCCATTGTAAAACGGAACCGAAAGCCGTCAAACCTAAATTAGATGTTGTTGTAGCGAACATTGACAGTAGCGTACAACCCGCAGATGATTTTTTTGCATTTGCCAATGGCGGTTGGTTGAAACGCAATCCAATTCCTGCATCCGAAAGTAATTGGGGCATTGGCAGTATTGTACAAGAGGATATTTTGGAAAAAGTCAAAAAAATTAGCAAAAATGCGGCGGATGCTCAAAATCCACCAGGTTCCAATGCTCAAAAAATTGGCGATTTCTGGACAACAGGGATGGATTCTATGGGTATCCAAAAAGCTGGTTTGACTCCATTGAAACCAGAATTGGATAAAATCAATGCGGTCAAAAACATACAAGATATTTTAAATATCGTCGCACAATGGCATACCTATCATATTGAAACATTATTCAATGTAGGCGTTTATCAAGACCTCAAAAACAGTGACCAATACGCGCTTTATCTCAGTCAAGGTGGTTTAGGATTGCCTGATAGAGACTATTATTGGGGGGCAAAAAACGATTCGATTCGAGCGCAGTATGAAAAACATATTGCATTAATTTTGAAATTGGCAGGCGATTCGACAACACTCGCACCACAACATGCAGCTTCGATTTTAAAATTAGAAACCCATTTAGCAAAAAATTCACGTCGTTTAGAAGCATTGAGAGACCCACAAAAAAATTATAATAAATTGACTGTCAAAGGGTTACAAGCCTTAACGCCCACCATGGTTTGGTCTGATTTATTAAAAAAAATGAACCTTTCCGCAGATACCGTTATTGTTGGACAACCCGAATTTTTTAAAGCCGTTGAAGTTGTCTTGAAAAATACACCTATCGAAGATTGGAAAAATTATTTGCGTTGGCAACTATTAATGCAATTGTCTGATAGATTGCCGAATGCGTTTGAAGAAGCTGATTTTAACTTTTTTGATAAAGTATTATCGGGCAAAAAAGCCATGAAACCGCGCTGGAAACGGGTTTTGGCTGCCCAAGAAAACGTTTTAGGGGACGCATTAGGACAACTTTTCGTAAAAAACTTCTTCAATGATACTGCAAAACAGCGTTACCTCATGATGACCGATAATGTCATGGCAGCTTTCGCAGAGCGCATCAAGTCATCAGAGTGGATGTCGGCGGCAACTAAGACCAAAGCCTTGCAAAAACTATCCAAAGTGGTCAAAAAAGTGGGTTATCCAGACAAATGGAAAGATTTTTCGACCATGACGATTGATAAAAGTTCCTATGTCGGCAATACGTTGAATGCAGGTAAGTGGTGGTATCAGTATGAAATCGGCAAATTGGGCAAACCTGTTGACCGCACCGAGTGGGACATGACTCCACAAACATATAACGCTTATTACAATCCGAGTAATAATGAAATCGTTTTACCTGCTGCCATTTTCTTGATTCCGGGCTATAAAGATACTGAAATTGATGATGCGGTGGCATACGGTTACGGCGGCGCGAGTACGATTGGGCATGAAATCACACACGGCTTTGATGATGAAGGTCGTCAATTTGACGAAAAAGGCAACCTCAAAAGTTGGTGGACATCTGTTGATGAAGCTCAATTCAAAAATAAAGCGCAAAATTTAGTGCGCCAATTTGATGATTATGTCGCAGTGGATACGATTCATGTGCGCGGAGAAGCCTGTTTAGGAGAAAATATTGCCGATTTGGGTGGAGTCGTTTTAGGTTTTGAAGCCTTCAAAAAAACGGAACAATTCCAAAAAAACGAAACAATAGTTGGCTACACACCTGAACAGCGTTATTTTATGGGATACGCCTTGGGTTGGATGACACAGGCGCGCCCTGAAAAATTGAAAATGCAAATTATGACGGATGTACATGCACCTGCTTTTTTGCGTGTCAATGGTCCCTTTTCAAATGTGTTAGAATTTTACAATGCGTTTAAGGTGCAACCCAATCATAAAATGTATCGACAAGGAAAAGATAGAGTGGTCATTTGGTAATCTATACTTTGTGTTGGGTTTTTGCGATAGGATATACTTTGCGTCGGGTCGTTTTGGATACAATGGGAACGCGGATTGGGTACGGATTTTTTTAAAATCCGTACCCATCCCGTGCAAATCCGTTCAATCCGTACATCCATCCTATCGCAAAACCCAATTTAAAGAGCAGGCGCGTATTTTTTTTGCAAAGTTGCAATCATTTTATCCGTCATTTTATCTAAATCGTACTTCGGTCTCCAGCCCCAATCTTTAAATGCCTGCATATCATCAATGCTTTCGGGCCAAGAATCTGCCATTTTTTGACGTTCATCGGATTTATATTCCATTTTAAAATCAGGTAAAATGCGGCGAATACTATCCACCAATTCAGCAGGCGTTGCACTGAAACCTGTCACATTGTAACTGCTGCGAATCGCTATATTTTTTTCGGGCGCGTCCATCAAATCCAAGGTTGCACGCACCGCATCGTCCATAAAAAGAAAGGGCAAACGCGTATTTTCATTCAAAAAGCATTCAAAAACCTCTCCTTTCACCGCTTTGTGGTACATTTCGAGGGCATAATCCGCCGTACTCCCGCGAGATTGCCCTTGATAATCCACCACACCCGGATAGCGCAACGACCGAACATCCGTTCCATACCGATTGTGGTAATAACTGCACCAGTTTTCGCCCGCTACTTTGCTCATGCCATACACCGTTTCGGGCGTTCTAATCGTATCTTGTGGAGTCATAATGCGCGGCGTATTGCTTCCAAAAACCGCTATCGAACTCGGAAAAAACACTTTTTTCACTTTTTGAACCCGCGCTACTTCCATGACATTGAACAAACAATTCATGTTTATTTCCCATGTTTTCAAGGGATTGACTTCACCTTTATTCGTAAAGATAGCTGCTAAATGATAAATTTGAGTAATTCGATAGCGTTCTGCTAAAAAACTCATTTTAGAAGCATCGGTTGCATCCAATATTTCAAATGGCAAGTAATTGTAACCATCGTGTGGCAAATGCAAATCGGTAGCAATCACATTTTCCTGCCCATGTATTTGGCGCAAAGCGCGGGTCAATTCAGCACCTAACTGACCATTTGCGCCAATAATTAATATTTTTTCTTTCGACATAAAACCGTTTAATTTTTTTGATTCAATTGACGTTTTAACGCCTCAATCAATTGAAGTTGTTCGTCTAAAATCTTATCTTTTTGCCTATTTTCTGCTAAAATCTTATTTTTTTCTGCTAAAATCTTTTGATTTTCTTCTGACATCTTTTGATTTTCTTCTGACATCTTTTGGTTTTCTTCTGATATTTTTTGATTTTCTTCCAAAACCTTATCCAATTGTTCCTCGACTTCTTCCAATTCACGTTCGCGGTCTTCGAGTTCTTCGATGATTTCATCTTCAATGTGCATCGTATCGCGGACTTGTTTTTCCGCAATAGCAGCTTGAAGTTTTCTCAAAATCGGCAAATATTGCGTCGGAATCGTTGCTTCATCAATTTCTAAAATATGAATATTCTTAGTTTTGTACGTTTGGTCAAAAATGGATAATAATTGTTCCAATTCCGTGCGCCGATGCTTTTTTAACTCCGGAATTTGAATCACAATGCTATCATGCGTGAGACTTTCGATGAAATGATCTTTTTGCGTCAGCACTTCCCCAGTTGTGTTATCGGTGTAGAGCCGACTCACGCGCACAATCGGGCGATTGACCGCCTCCGACATGCTCAATCGGTGTCCCAAAAAATAAATGCTGATAATTGGCAATGCTTTTTTAACATATCGATTTTTTTTCGTCTGTTTATCAAACACTTTGACGCGCTCGACATTATCCGCATTCGCATATTGATTGCCCAAATATTTGCGAAACCGCATAATATCGGTTGCAAATTTAGCTTTTTGCAATTCGATGACCACAATTTGCTGTGTGCCATCCGGAAAACGAATTTTTGCCGAAAAATCTAAGCGATACACCGTAAAAAAGGGCGAATCGCCTCGTTTTTTCTTGTTGGATGCGATTTTTCGAGTATCAACATTGGAGACATATTCTTGGGGGCGAAAATCTAATTTTTCAATTTTCGCGCCGATAATCGCGCCCAGCAGTAAACGGGCAAGTTTATTATCTTCCAACAAATATTTCATCACAACATCATATATTGGATTAGCGATTTGCATAACGCATTGATTTTTAAATGGTTTGAAAATAATGGCTTTATCTATAGAATGTTTACTACAAAGATAGCTAAGGTTTTGCGTATTTTTATAATTTTTTGGGGTCGTTGCCTCTAAATCGGTGCTCGAAACGCTATAATCGACTTTTTTTCCGATCTATCAATACAAAGAAACAATATTTTGTTTCAAATCAATACAAAATTTCTTTCCATCGAAAAAGTCAAGCCCTAAAACGCCATCAAAATCGGTTAAATAATGATAAGCGAAGAAATCATAGGCACAAATTTCCATGTCCAAGCGAGTCAAACCCATACTTGTAAATTGTCGTACTTTGAAGACATAACTATCTATGATGCCACTTGCCGTTTCTAATTTTTCAATTCGGATGGCATCTTTCAGCGAATAGCCTGAAATCAACATCGGTGTCCAATCAATCGTTGTATGGGACGCGCCCGTATCCAATGCCAATGAAACAGGGTCTTTTCCGATACGACAAGGGATTACGACCAAATGATCGGGCGTTTTTCGAGTAAATGGGTGTGTTTTCATAGCAGCCATTTCCGATTTTGTGGAATTTCGCCCGTGTAAACACATGTAACGCTTTCGTAACCTTGACGCAACTCTTTGGCACGATACCCAATTTCACGTTTGTCTTTGCTGCCCAAGAGCACAACGCCACTCACCAATTTACTGATGATAGAGCCCAGTGTATTCGGGTCGTCGAGCAATGGATTCCCAATCAATACCCATTGATCGGGATACTGCACTTTGATTTGTTCTACGGTCAATATTGGTACTTGCATGCGATTCTAAATTTTAATGCAAAGGTAACGCTTTTTATTTAAGAATCGTTCAAAAAAAAAATACAAATACAAATTTAATTTTGCAAAATACAATTTTTTATTAATTTAATTTCAATTATAATATTTTAATGAAATTATATTTCATAATATACTTTTTTCGATCCTTGCGATTTCAGATGCGTTTAAATCGTATCACTCATAAACCAATCGATCTATCGTTGTCTCTAAATCGGCGGTCGAAACATGGAATCGGATCCACAAGGCGAAAACTAAAATTTGTAAAAAAAATTGGCGTTTCCAATTTTTTTACTCATATTTGCACTATAAAATCATAAAATTCATTTTATATTAAATTCAAAAATCATGCAAAGTGCGAATCCACTTCCAGTAACCTATCCACTTGCGGTGGTCAGGACGCAAGAGCCTAAGCCGCAGCGTCTCTACTCGCTTGAGGAGTTTTTGCAACGGGAAGAACGAGGTGACACCTTAAATGAGTATTATAATGGCATCATCACAAAACTTCCTATGGCAAGAGCGCCACACAACCGAATTATTATGAATATGGCAACTGCTTTAAACAACGCTTTTGATAAAGCAGGCAAAAAATATTTTGTGGAAGG
>JBDLWG010000119.1:0-10130 GCA_039804385.1 Bacteroidota bacterium | reverse complement strand
GAAATTGATAAAATCGAAGTGATAAAAGGTGGAAAACGGGCGGTTTCTTTCGCAAGATAGTTTTTGAATCCTAAAAGTTAACAAAAAGGCGCGGAAGATTAAATCTTTCACGCCTTTTGTTATTGAAAGCGTTCAAAACCCAAAAAGATTTTTACTTTTTGCAAATTCACGATTTTTTCGTAAATTTTATGAATCGGAAGGCACCAAAAAGTTTTTTAATTATAGCAGTCTGCTCCTCACGGCTCTGAAAACAGGGAAAGCCGTGATTTTAGATGAATTGGATGCTCATTTTCATCCGTTGTTATCCAAAAAAATTATAACATTATTTCACGCCCAAACCAATCAAAAATTTGCGCAACTCTTGTTCATTACGCATGATACCCATTTGTTAGATGCTCAGATGATGCGCCGCGACCAAATTTACTTTGTCGAAAAGAATCAAAAAGGCGAAAGTTCTTTTTATTCTTTAGCCGATTTCAAATTTAAAACCATTTTTAGCGGTAACTATGTTTTAAAACATAGTTACCGCCAAAAATGCAATATATAATCTTTTACACCTTTTGTTTTAAATAATATTTGCAATATATAATTTCAATGATTTCAATATTTTAAATATCTCAAAAAGGGGTTCTTGCGTTGCCAAATACGCATCGCTGACAGCGTATTCTTTGTCGCGCAAGACGATGAAACGCCAATAACGACCTATCACGAAGCAACCATAAATGGGTTGGTCATTCCCATTCAACGCTTGCGCAACCAACATGGGTGCTAAACATTGCCCTGCGGGGTCGCTACTTTGCTCCAATTCTTTTTTATATTCGTGAAAACAAAAAAACGGTATTTCAGGGTCGCGCCAACCTTTTGCCAAAATTCCATCTGGATTCCCCATCATATCTTCGCCATCAACGCTGCCAGCAAATGGGCGTTCTGCGAAAAAATTAAAGGTTCTATCCAAACCATATTGTACCAAGCCAAAAACGGGTCCTATAAAATTTAAAGATAACTCTTGTTCATTCCAAGCGTCTGCATGATTTAAAAGCAACGTTTGGTAATATAACAACACATTACGTTCAAAATCAGTGATTTCAGCATCTTCTTTTAACCAATGTGTTAACGCAGGCAACGCTTTGACCTCTTTTAAACCAAAACGTTTGTCTAATTTAGAGCGAGTCCAATCGCTAAATTTACTCATGTGACGGTTCTTTAAAAAAATGAATAAAGTGGTTTTATGGATTTATAAACGCGGTTCTAATTCCATTCTTTTTTTCACAACGCGCCCCGAAACCACAATACTGATTTCATACAAACCATAAAGTGGCACTGCTACCATCATTTGGGAGAAAATATCGGGCGAAGGCGTGATAATCCCTGCCACAATCAAGATAATGACCACCGTATGTCGCCGATAAGCGCGCAAAAATTCGGGTGTAACAATCCCAATTTTGGATAGAAAGTAGATGACCACTGGCAATTCAAAGATAATGCCCAGTGGTAAAGTCAACATCGTGATAAAATCAATATACGAACCTAATGAATTCATCGCTTGATTATCAGGCAAATCATACGTCGCCAAAAACGAAACCGCAAACGGCGAAACCACATAATAGCCAAAAAGTACGCCTGTTAAAAACAAAAAACTGCAAATTCCCACAAAACCGCGTGCTGCTTTCACTTCTTTATGGAACAAACCGGGTTTGATGAATCGCCAAAATTCCCAAAAAAGATAAGGAAAAGATAAGATAAATCCAACTACAATCGAAACTTGCATGTGTACAAAAAATGCTTCACTGAGCGCAATCGTCACTGTCCGCCACTCTTTTGGCGTGTAACACAGGCTTGGCATGTGCAACCATTCCGCTAAACGGCACATTACTTTGAACGTGATGAAATTACTTTGTTTCGGTCCGTAAATGATTTGATTGAAAACAAAATCTTTATTGGCAAAAACGATGAGCGTCAACACGATAAAGACAATGAGCGAGCGAATCAAGTGCCAACGCAACACTTCGATATGATCCCAAAAACTCATTTCATCTGTTTTTTTAACTTCGTATTGTTCGTCTAAATCAATTTGGTCAAGCGGCATGGTACATTTTTTTTGTTAATGCCGCAAAGATAAATAAAATTTTATACTGTAAATTGAAAAGTTGCGCCTTCATTAGGCACGCCTTCTGCCCAAATCGTGCCGCCTTGTTTCTCAATAATGCGTTTACAAATCGCCAAACCCATGCCTGTACCCTTTTTATCGGTCTCCAATCGTTGAAAAATGCCGAAAATTCGTTCTTTTTGGGTGTCATCAAAGCCTTTACCGTTATCGCGGACGGAGCAAAGCCAATCTTTTTCTTTGGGACGATAATTGAAATCAACACGGATACGCGGTGCGCGATTCGGATGCCGATAATGGATGCTATTACCAATCAAATTTTGGAAAACTTGTGAAATCACCAATCGATTTGCCGTCAAAGTGGGCAAATCGCCTACGATAATTTCTGCTTGTGCCTGCCCAATTGAATAAGTTAAATTTTGCAATACTTCAACGATAACCGCTTGTGTATCAACTTTTTCGGTCGGAAAACGCTGCGAACTCCACCGCGAATATTCCAACATATCTTTAATCAATTTGCTCATGCGTTTCGCGCCATCAATCACGAAATTGAAATCTCGGTCTATATCTGGATTATTCATTTTGGCAAGATAACGGCGTTGAATGATTTGCGAAAAGCTCGTAATCATCCGCAAAGGCTCTTGCAAATCGTGCGAAATCACATAACTAAATTCTTCTAACGCTTGATTTTGTTGTAAAAGAAGCGTAGAACGCTGATTTAGCAGCAGTTCCGCTTGTTTTTTTTCGGTAATATCATCAAAAACGGCAATCGCAAATCGGCTGGATTCTGGAATATTCGAGGTTTCAAAATTGGTTGCAGAAATCGAAACCCGCATCCAGAGCGTATTCCCCTCTTTATTTTGGAGGCGCATTTCCGTTTTATACGTTCCGTTAGGCGTTTCAAAAAGAGCGTTATATAGAATATCGTTGGTAATTCGGTCATCTGCGTGAATAATTGGGTCTAAACCATGCGCCACAATTTCACTTTCTGAATACCCTAAAATGGTTTGAAAATGGTGATTGATTTTAAAAACTTTAATATCCGAACCGACCAAAGCAATACTTACAGGTGTATGATGAAATAAATTCCGAAACCAAGCTTGATTTTGAGAAACTTCCTGCACCGCAGCAATTTTACTCCCAAAAACATACACGCCCAGAAAGGCAACTATCATGCTCATACTGCAAACATACATTTTTCCGACTTCGGGATAAGGACAAAGGCAGACCCAAAAAATGAGAAAAAAATTAGAAATCAAATAATAAATTCCTAAATACTGTCTTTGTTTGAAAGCACCGCCCATACAAAAAATAGCGGCAACAGCACTTGTTGTACTTTGAATTGGAAAGTCTTTTGTAAAAAGAACATATTCCATCATCAGTACATATGAAATCGTAAATATATAACTGATTTCATTTAAGTATTTACGCATTTTTTGCGTTTTATAAGAAAGGATAAATATACTTAAATGAATGATAAGTAATATATTGCGAATCAATTCATGGTCTAAAATGGCTCCATCTAATATCAAATTCAAAAAAGGAATCACGACCATGATCATAGAACCAATTAAAATTCCAGACCGAAATTCAATTAAATCTCTGCCTTTTTCGTTGGTCATGGCAGGATAACGCAGATAATAAAGTAGTTTTGCTTGTATTTTGGAAAACATTTATAAGGCAATTATTTTTGCATGAATGATTGGTTTTGAACGTTATATAGAAATTGCTCCGAAAAAAATGCCAAAAAAAAGTTGTTTTAAGCATATAAAATAGTGTGTTTTGTAATTCTTTGATAGTAAGTTTGTATTGAATAAGATTCAATCAAAATATATAAAATTATTTTTTAAATTATTTTACTTGTTATTTATGAAACCTTTTATTACATGGGCGGATTTTGAAAAAGTTGAAATCGCTGTTGGCACGATTACGCATGCGCAACCTTTCGCCAAAGCGAAAAAACCTGCGTATCAATTGACCATTGATTTTGGCGCACAAGGAATTAAACGTTCTTCGGCGCAAATCACAAAATTATATTCCGTTGAGGATTTGATTGGGAAACAAATTGTTGCTGTTATTAATTTTCCACCCAAGCAAATTGCTAATTTTTTTAGTGAATGTTTGGTTCTTGGTTCGGTCGGCGCGGACGGCGAAATAACGCTTTTACAACCAGACCGCCTTGTGACCAATGGTTTGCCTATTGCCTAATTTGAATGATTCAAAAAACATCTATCATGCACCCACTTTTGTATCCGATTGCTTTATCGACCTTACTGATTGCCGTGATTTTCCACTTCGTCGCGGACAAAAATAGTTGGGGTCGAAAATATCCAATCCTGTTTTTATGGTTTGGGATAGCGGCTTATTGCACTGTTTTGTACTTGGATGACGCGCCCATTCGAGACAAAATGTTTTGGATGCTTCCAAAAGATTTTGCAATCGTGACGGTTTTGACAGCGATTTTATTGCGGTTGAAACAGCCTGGTTGGTTATTGCCGATTGTTTTAATAGCGACTTTTTTTTATAGTAAAAAGATTTTAAAACCCAATCCATTGTTTATCAATGCTTTAAAATCGGGTGAACTTTTATTTGACATCAAACAACACAGTGATTTACCTAAAATTTTAAAACAATTAGCACCGTATCAAGTAAAAATCCATTTGGCATTTCCAAACATTCTGTATCCAGAAAAAACAGATTTGGATGATTATTATGTATTGGATATTCCCGATAATACCTTGTATCAAGGCAAAAAAATCATTGCTATTTTAAACAAAAGTGGTTGGATAGACGATTTGGAAATCAACAATGTGTTTGAATTAGAACCCGTTCTGCCCATCATTCCCGATATTTTTCCTTCTGCAACCTACCAAGTCAATGACCCGATGTTAAACAATGTGTGGGCTTTTGAAACAGGTCAATTTAATGAATATTTTAATTTCATCCAATCTACGGCTGCCAAACCTGTTAAAAAAGCGAAAATTGCTATTTTGGACACTGGCGTTGACGCAACACATGAGGATTTAAAAGCAAATTATGTTTCCACAGACCCCAATTCAGACCGAGATGCGCATGAACATGGGACGCATTGCGCAGGTATCGCAGCCGCAACCACAGGCAATGGCATTGGGATTGCGTCTTTTGCAACGGCAGGCGATTTTGTGGAAGTGACAAGTATTCAAGTTTTGGGTGCGAATGGTGGAAGTGATGAATCGGTGATTGGCGGCATGATTCGGGCAGTCGATGCAGGCGCGGATGTTTTGTCGATGTCGCTCGGCGGCAGGTCTGCGGATTCCAAACAACGTGCTTTTAATCAAGCAATTATGTATGCTAAAAATCAAAATGCTATTGTCGTTGTTGCGGCGGGGAATGAAAGCAGTGACGCTCGAAATTACGTTCCTGCCAATTGTAAAGGCGTGATTACGGTTTCAGCAACCGATAAAAATAATGAAAAAGCGACTTTTTCCAATAGTGTTGAATTTATAGAACACGGTTTGGCGGCTCCTGGCGTTCAAATTTACGCCACTTTGCCGAACAATCGGTATGGTTCTTTCAGTGGAACGTCGATGGCAACTCCATATGTTGCAGGATTGGTGGGCGTATTGAAAGCCTTCCAACCCAATTTTACGATGGAAGATGCTTATTTTTTGTTGAAAAATACAGGGATTGATACCCGAAATACGCGGCAAACTGGGAAATTAGTACAACCTGCCGCAGCCATTCGAGCGATAGCGCGTTAAAAATAGGCTATGAGTTGGGCTTGATTTGCTGATTTTCAATCGAAAAATGAAGATATGGAAAAAAGTCAGTAGCTTGCGCTTTGGAAAATTTTTGAAATAGGATGCTGATGATTTGAAGGATTACAAGGATGTTTGGAGTGATTCTTTACATTTTTCAACTAAAAATATCCTTACAATCCTTCAAATCATCAGCATCCTATTTCAAAAATTTTCCAAAGCGGAAACTGCTGGAAAAAGTGCGGCAAGTTGCAACTTGCCGCACTTTGTGCTCCATTTTCTAATTTTCAATCAAAAAATGAAGTGGTGGGAAAATACAACTTTATTCTGCTGCCATGAATGGGTATCGATAATCCGTTGGTGATACAAAGGTTTCTTTTATCGTTCTCGCGGATAACCAACGATATAAGTTCAAAACCGAACCTGCTTTATCATTCGTCCCACTCGCCCGCGCCCCGCCAAACGGTTGCTGACCAACAACAGCACCTGTCGGCTTATCATTCACATAAAAATTACCTGCGGCATGACGCAATTGCTCAAAAGCAGTATTCACAGCCATTCTATCGGTCGCAAAAATCGAACCTGTCAATGCATAAGGCGATGTTTTATCCACCAATTCCAATGTTTTCACATAATCTTTGTCTTGATAAACATAAATGGTCAACACGGGACCGAATAATTCTTCACACAACGTTTCATAATTCGGGTTTGTGGTAACAATTACAGTGGGCGCAATAAAATAACCTTTGGTTTTATCATAATTACCACCAATAATAATTTCACAATCTTTCGATTTTTTCGCTTGCGCGATGTAATGCGAAATTTTATCAAAAGCCCGTTCATCAATCACTGCCGAAACAAAATTTTGAAAATCTTCTGGATTGCCCATTTTAAATGTTTTGGCATCTTCTATCATGAAATTTTTGATGGATTGCCACAACGATTTGGGAATATAGGCGCGAGAAGCGGCAGAACATTTTTGTCCTTGATATTCAAAAGAACCGCGTGATAAACCCACTGCAACCGCTTTTGCATCTGCCGAAGCATGTACCATGACAAAATCTTTTCCACCCGTTTCGCCTACAATACGCGGATAGGTTTTATATTTAGATAATTGATTTCCAATGGTTTGCCACAAGGTTTGGAAAACTTTCGTGCTGCCCGTAAAATGCAAACCTGCAAAATCAGGGTGTTTGAAAATCACATCGCCCGCTACGGGTCCGTCACAATAGACCAAATTGATAACGCCCGCAGGCAAACCCGCCGCTTCAAACAATTCCATAATCACCTGCGCCGAATAAATTTGGGAATCCGCAGGTTTCCAAACCACGACATTGCCCAACATCGCAGGTGCGGCGCACAAATTCGCCGCAATGGACGTAAAATTAAACGGAGTCAAAGCAAAAACAAAACCTTCTAAGGGACGATATTCGGTTCGATTCCAGATACCAGGGCTACTTTCGGGTTGTTGTTGATAGATTTCCGTCATAAATTGGACGTTGAAACGGAAAAAATCTGCCATTTCTGCTACGGCATCAATTTCTGCTTGATAAACCGTTTTGGATTGGCATAACATCGTTGCGGCATTCATCCGCGCCCGAAACGGACCACATAATAAATCCGCCGCTTTCAAAAAAATAGCGGCTCGTTCCTGCCAAGGCATTTTTTCCCATTCAACTTTGGCTTTCAACGCCGCATCAATCGCATTTTGGACATGGATTGCGCCGCCGCGATGAAAATAACCCAATGTGTGACTCAATTCATGTGGTGGATGAATGGCTACTTTTTCATCCGTAGTCACTTTTTTGCCACCGATGTGCATCGGAATCTCCATAACTTGCGCTTTACAAGTTTTCAGAGCCGCTTTCAAGGCAATTTTTTCGGGACTATCAGGGCGATAACTTAAAATAGGTTCATTGACCGCTTTTGGAACGCGATAAAAGGCGTTAGACATAATTTTGATTTTTTTTGGTTGGCAATTTAAAGGACGCAAAAGTAGGCAATTGTTAATGATAATTTGCAAAAACCTCCCAAAAAATCGCTTCTATGTTTGCAGCATCGGTTTCGTCGCAATCGCCATAAATGCTCACGCGCCGCGATAAACCACTGATATTTTCATCTTCTTCCTCGAAACGGAAGGAAAAATCATTGCCTAATTCGTCTTTCAAGCCCATCACTTCATAAATATCATGGGAAACGATGCCATCTTCAAACGATTCCGATTCGTAACCGCCCAAAAGTTGCATGACAATGTGCATGTCCGCTTCTGCACCAAAATAATGGTTATGAAGCTCCGAATCAAACCGATAGGATTCCAAAATAGGCATTTGGCAATATTCCTGCACTGTTTCGCGGAGTGCTTGGATGATATTGAGCTGATGTTGAGTGGGTTCAGACATAGAATTTTGATTTTAAAATTTAGCTTTGGGAACAAAAAAAAGATTCATTTGTTTGGTGATGATGGCAAATATCTTATTTTTGCGCATTGTAAAATCATACTATTACGAACTACAATAACTCATATGGCAAGAGATAAATTTCATCAAGAAGTCAAAAATGCACTCGAAGAAGACGGTTGGAAAATTAGTGACGACCCACTTTATTTGAAAATTGGCTCCATTCCACTTCATATTGATTTAGGCGCGGAAAAAATAATTGATGCTGAAAAAATGGTGAAAAAATCGCGGTTGAAGTCAAAACGTTTGGCATACCCTCTTTTATTACCGCATTATACGAAGCAGTAGGAAAATATATCATTTATCGAACCGCACTTGAACAAATCCATTCGGATAGAGTTTTATATTTGGCGATGCCCACTAAAGTATATCAAAAATTTGGCGACGAACCACTTGTAAAAAACGTGTTTTCAAATTATCAAATCAAAATTGTTCTTTATAAAACAGATGCAAAAGAAAAGATAACATGGTTAAAATAAAAAAATATCAAAGATTGATTTTAGAAATTTTGCGAGAATACGCAAAAATCAAATATTCCAATATAGACGCTGAAAATCAGTTAATTGCAGATAAGGAAACACATCAATACCAAATTTTGACGATTGGTTGGGATAATGGCAAATTCGTTCATGATTGCCCAATCCATTTAGCTATTATCAGTGGCAAAATATGGATTCAATGGAATATGACTGAAATAGATTTAGGTAGGTTTTTTGTGGATAAGGGTGTACCGAAGTCCGATATTGTCATTGGTTTTTTAGCACCTGAAATTCGTGCCTATTCTGAATATGCAGTTGCATAACATTTTACAACACGATAACATGAAAATACATACGTTGCTTCAAATGGGTGAACATCACACCAATCATTGTGAGGATTCCCTCGTTTGGGAGCAAATTGGCTCGCATCAATGGCTTTGCGCCGTCATGGATGGTTGCACGATGGGCGTTGATAGCCACCTCATTTCGACTTTGATGGGAAAAGTGTTGCGCAAAATTGCCAAAAATGCTTATTTCAAAGAATTTATGTTAAAAAAGCAGTTGTCCAATCCCGTTTTATTGAAAGCCGTTTGTCAACAATTGTTTTTAGATTTAAATGATCTTAAAAATCAAGTGCAATTAGAGCGCGACGAAACACTCGCAACCTTGATTTTAATGATTTTGGATACGCAAAAATGGGAGGCAAGTGTCATCACTGTTGGAGATGGGGTCATCGTTTGTAATGCACAAGTCATTGAATATCAACAAGATAACAAGCCTGATTATTTAGGTTATCATTTGGCTAAAAATTTTGAAACGTGGTTTGCTCATCATACCCAATTCAATCATTTTCAGGCGATAAAGGATATTAGTATTGCAACCGATGGTATTTTGACATTCAGTCGTTTTGACAATCGCGTTACGGTTGTCGAAAAAGATGCGATTACGCACTTATTGATTGATAATCAATGGATTGAAAAAGATAAAATGCTTCATCTGAAAATGTTGAAGATGCAAGATGAATGGGGATTGAAACCAACTGATGATTTAGGCATCATTAGAGTTGTTCAATAAGTGTAGGGTACATCACTCCTTTAGTAGTCGGGAAATAAATTTCCCGACTACTAAATGGGTGAAATCTACATTCCGAAACCTTTAATTATCTTTGCATTTTTAACGTCTAAACATACCTAAAATGTCCAAAAAATTTAATGTTACAGGAAAATGTTTGTCTTCCAAACATTATATGGCAGACGTATCTGCAAAAATGGCAGAAACGTTGCAATTAGTAGAGGACGGCGAATATTTCATCATCAATCGCCCCCGTCAGTACGGGAAGACGACCACTTTATAT
>JBDLWG010000118.1:0-16297 GCA_039804385.1 Bacteroidota bacterium | reverse complement strand
TCCAACTCGGCGGCGGTGCTGAATCCGCTCAGTTGTTGTTTCAGTATCGCTGATATTTCGTCTGGTTTGACATCAACCATTTGATAATTATTATATTATGAATATGAAAAAAATATTATTGATAGTTCATTTTTGAATTAGGATGTATCGGATTGTAAGGATTATTGGGATAAATTTTCAAATCCTTCATAATCTTTCAAAATCCTACAAATCCTAATTCAAAACGTTATTAGGTTAAAAAATTTAACCGCTTTAAAATCATACGCCAATCTTCCAATAATTGTAATAAATTATTCAAATCTATCTTGAAACGCACATCTGTATTGTCCGTAAACGCTAAAAAGGTGCGTTTGTACTGCATATCGTAATAGATTTTCACGGGTGTATCGCCATTTCGGTCTGAAATTTCACCCAAAAAACCTTCTTGTAAACCGCCCAATTCGTACAATAATAACCTATCTAAATCCGATTGTGTGCCATCGCCTTTTTGATAATTGGAAAGATGGCGCAAAAATAATTGAATATTTAAAACCGTATCCTGAATATCCGTTTCTGCAATGAAACTTTCCAAAAAACGACATAATATTTCGTATTTGGATTCAAAACTTTCTAAAACGATTAAATAGCGGTAGCTGCCTGCTGATAACTCAATCGGTTTGACCGTAATTTGATATAAAAAGTCTCGAAAAGTGATTTTCATGCGAATCGTTTAATTAGAGTTTTTTATCATAAGAGCCGTCCATGAACGTCTTTCTCAAATTGTCTAATTGGTGCGCAACACTTGCATCATATAATTTGTCACCAAATTCTACCACAAAACCGCCAATTAAATCGGGATTGACTGCCGTTTGCACGTCCACCGTCTTGCCTGTTGAACCACTCAATTCAAATTTGCGGCGAATATCCTCAATCCCTTGTTCCGTGAGTGGAGTGGCAGTCGTGATTTTAATCGTCGTCAAACTTTGCATTTGTTTATGCATCGCCATCGCTTCTTCCGCGATTTCAGGCAACAAACTTTCGCGTCCTTTCGTGATACAAATCCGCAAAAACGCCATCGTCAACGTACTGAAACGGTCGCCAAACAACGTATCCGTGATTTGCTTTTTCTTATCAGGCAGGATAATCGGGCTTTTGAACATCAAGTACAAATCCCGATTTTTAACGGCACTACTGAGTGATTTTAGGTCTCGGATGACCATGCCCAATTGTCCGCGCTCGATGGCAAGGTCGATTAATGATTTGGCGTAACGCGCCGCGATTCTGCTGACCGACATGGTAATATATGGTTATCAGTTTCGGATACACACCGTTTGGAGGGTTTTAAACCCTCCAAACGGTTGCGATTGTAGGAAACTTCGTTTTTTAATTCAAATTAATTTCTTTGGTAATTGAATTGACATACCGTTGTTGTTCGGGATTGCCTGCCAACTCTCTACGCAAAATTTTACCCGCAATGTCCAATGCCAAAGCACCAGATTGATTTTTCAAAGTTGTTGCGGCGGCTCTTTTTTGATTTTCAATCTCAGCCATAGCTGCTTGCGTGATTTTGCGTGCTTCATCTTGTGCGCGTACTTTCGCATCCGCCACGATTCCATCACCCATTTCTTTCGCTTCTTTCAAAATTTGAGTGCGTTCTTCTCTCGCTTGCGCCAATAATGCTTCATTTTGCGCTTTCAAATTCGCCATTTCGGAACGCGCATTGTCTGCTTGCGCCAAGGAATCGGCAATTGTTTTTTCGCGTTCGGTCAACGCTTCGACGATTGGACGGAACGCAAATTTCGCTAACAAGGACAATAATAACAAAAATATCAATAAAGTCCAGAAAAATAAACCAAAATCAGGTTTAATAACGGAAAATTCTGCTAAAAAAATCATAAATTATGGTGCGATTTTTATATTTTAAAAAAGAAACGATTCGTAACTTTTGGAGGGCTTCAAACCCTTCAAAAGTTTGATAATCAATATTTTATACTATTTTTACTTTTCAATTTGTTACCCGAATGCTGACCAACCGTCAGCAATTCGGGCAATACCGTGTTGTGCAACTGAGTCAACAATTATTTTTGACCCAAGAATGCAATAACGCAGGCAAACAAGGCTACCGCTTCTACCAAAGCGGCAGTAATCAACATGTTTGTGCGCAAATCATTCGCTGCTTCAGGTTGACGCGCAATCGCTTCCAAACCTTTACCACCGATGAATCCTACTCCAATACCAGCTCCAATCGCTGCCAAACCTGCTCCAATAGCTGAATACATGACGTTTTTAATTTATAAAATGAAAAAATATTAACTTAGATTCTTTGGATTGATTGGATTATAATCCAATCAATCCAAAGAATCTAAGTTTTTTAATGATGATGCTCTTCTGTTGCAGCACCTATATAAGATGCGGTCAAAATCGTGAAAATGAACGCTTGCAAAAACGCTACTAATAATTCAATAATACTCAAAAACAATGTAAACGGAACACTAATCGCCGCGCCACCAATCGAACCTCCGATACTTTGTCCTGCTTGTCCGAAGACGAAAATCAATCCGACCAATGCCAAAATGATGATGTGACCCGCCGTAATATTGGCGAAAAGCCGTATCATCAAAGAGAATGGTTTTGTGAAAACGCCGATTAATTCAATCGGTGCAAGGAAGATTTTCATTAAAACGGGTACACCCGGCATCCAGAAAATGTGTTTCCAGTAATCTGCTTTTCCATTGACATTCACTACGATAAACGCTATCAATGCTAAAGCGGCTGTGGTTGCAATATTTCCTGTTACATTCGCACCACCAGGGAATACAGGAATCAAACCCAATACATTACAAGTTAAGATAAAAAAGAATATCGTCAATAAATAAGGTAGAAATTTCAAATATCTATCACCTAACATCGGTTTTGCAACTTCATTGACAATGAACATCACCAATACTTCCATCAAATTTTGAATGCCCGTAGGTGCTTGATTGGGATGCGTTTTATACCGATTCGCTACGTAACGAAATATGAAAAACAATAATAATGCCGCCAATAACATCGTAAACACATTCTTCGTAATCGAAAAATCATAAAAAGAAGTACCCGCTAACAAACCTGATGGTTTTTCCAACTCATATTTTTTGCCTTGATGCGTAATCGAACCCACTTCTTCGCCATTTGCCTGCTGATGTTGGATAAAATGTTCTCCATGACCTTCCAATGCAACACTGCCTGTTGGAAAAGACGCATCTTTAATCCGCCGAACTGCGCCATGGTCTGACACATAGCGATTGTACGCTTTATGTCCATGATGCCATTCGGATGACAAAAAAGTATTCAATCCATCTTCTTTCGAGTACAAAATACAAGGGAGTGGAATCGACAAATCGCCCCACAAATGAAATTCATTAGTATTACCGATATGGTTGAGAATCAATTCATTAAGGTCGAATTTCTTGGCAGATTCGCCATGATTTTCAGTAGCATGTTCTCCCTGAGCTTGATGAGTTGGTTGATTGCCGTGATTTTCAGGCGCGTTACCGTGAGCGTTCTGAGCCTTCAAAACACCGAATGACATCCCTAAATAGATGGAAATATAAACGAACCATTGCTTTATCATATATAGCTTTTTATATGTTTTCTAAATTCGCGGGCAAAGGTAGTCAATGCACCGCAATTAAAAAAGTTTAAAAGCATTTTTTTATCTTGAAAAAGACAGATTTGAAAATAAAAATATGCTTCTTTTGAAGGTATGAATTGGCATAAAACAAATTTTATATGTTTAAAAAGAGGTGTTTCCATGTTTGAATTGGCAAAATAGCTTGTTTTAAAACTTTATTTTTAAAACTGTTTTTTAAAAATAAAGTTATAATTTTTAATCCGTACATTCATCGATTTGCCTCAAGACCCCAAAATAAAAGTGTCCCGCCTTCCGAAAAAAGCGAGACAAGGTGGCTTTGTGTTTACCGTTTTAGTCTTAAAACTCCATTAGAGTTTAACAAATTTCTGATGTACCGTCTGCCCCAAAGTGCGACAAACTAATATATAAGCTCCATTAGGCAGTTCTGCCGTAGAAAATTTTATATCATTTTCAATAAATTGATTATCAATCTTTTGAACATATTGCAATTTGCCTTGTATGTCAAAAATCGTTATTGAACCTTCCCCAATTGGCATATTTTGCAAGCGCAAAATCCATTCATTGGCATCTGTATTAGGCAAAATTGTGATGGCATTCCCCCCAGCATGCTCCATCGTAATGGTTTTGGAATATTCAAAAGAACCATCCAAATCGACTATTTTCAACCGATACATACTGAGAGGAGTGGGCGCGTCATCTATCCACTGATACGATTGTGGGAGATTCCAATGCCCCGTTGCTGCCACGAAGTCAAGTGATTTAAAGTCCTCATAGTTGTTTCTTCGCTCCAATACAAAATGTTTAATATCTTTTTCAGAAGCCGTTTGCCAACGGATTATATTTTGTTTTCCTTGCACAATGCCTTGAAAATCAATAAGTTCAACAGGTAGAATCGCATTTTCATTTAAAATCACAAAAGGTGAAAAAGAGGTAATATTGCTGCCTGTGGCAACCATACTGCTCATGGTTGCGGGGATTTGTTCCCAAGTATTATTGGATTTGTAATGCCCAATCTTCACTGGAAGTGCCGCATCAAAATGAGTCATTGGGACACCTGTGGCGCATGTGAGCGATAACATAACATTGCTCCCACCCGAAATTGCTTCCGAAATATTCCATTGCCGTTGAATATATTTGGTGGGCATGGGGGCAAAAGCATCTAAGGTAGCGGTTACACCTACACTAAAATCATCGGCTGTGCCTGTATTCGTGATGGAAACAGGGTCATAAGTCGTCGTGCCAACTGGAAATAAAGTTGCTGTATTGCCAATATTT
This sequence comes from Bacteroidota bacterium, assembly GCA_039804385.1. GTDB lineage: Bacteria > Bacteroidota > Bacteroidia > Chitinophagales > Saprospiraceae > JAAFJT01. Next base: position 11,409 of record JBDLWG010000118.1, on the reverse strand, counting down.
TTACGAGTAACACGCCCTGTGCCATTCGTTACTGCATAACCATTCGTATTCGCACCCGTTATGGAAACCGTTGATTCTAAAAGAAGGTTATTACTGCCAAGATTAATTTTACCACTTGTAAAATCTAAATAATAGGATACATTCAAATCGCCCCCCGATAAAGTCACATTGTTACCAATCATGGCAAGTTGCACAAGGGTACGATTGGATGGAATTTCAAAACCAGTTGTACGCGCATTGGTTTCTTTACCGTAAAAAACCGCTAATCCTGCATTCACATTGCTAAAATCTGGTGCTGCATCCAAATTTCCACTGATTAGAGGAGTCGTGTTATCTCCATATTGAATAATGGATAACGTACTCGTATTCCCAAAAGCGAGTTTCCAAGCATTTGTAATAGAACCTTTAAAAAGATATAAACCTTTGATATAGATTGTGTTACAGTTCAATGTAACGCCTGCGCTATTATTGATATAGACGCTATTGATAGGTGCTGTTACAGTACCCCAAGTGCCTGTACCAGTGCAATTTTGAACGGTACTTCCTGTAAAATCAAAGCAAGCTCTATCGCTTTTGAGATGTGTTAATGCTTTAATCGCACCATTATTTTGAATATTTCCCTTGACGCTCAACTTAAAAGTATCCAAATTAAATTTTGAATTTGCATCCACTTCAATATTTCCGTAAACAACACTGGATAGGGAGGTTATCGCAACCGTATCACTCCCTGTAACCTGCAAATTGGGTATAATACCAGAAATGTTATATAATTTCCATATACTTCCATTGGACAAGCAACTTAAAACACCACCCGTAATCGTAGAAGTAGTCGCCGTAACAGTATAGTCATCATATTTCACAGATGGGGTGTTTAAGATGATATTCCCGCCAGTTAGGGTGAACGTTTTAGCATTTATTGAAAAGGAAGCTGTAGAGGTAGTGTTCCCTTTTGTGCAGACGTTTATAGTGCCACTACTCATGGTAAAACTCAAAGGGCTGCCTTTTAACCTACTGGCAACATTTAAAATGCCACCTTCCATTACCAACTCGGTAGTTGTTGCAAGATTAAAACTATTTGTAATCCCATCACCGACATTAAAAGTGCCTTGTGTTAATTTAAATAATCCACTTACGCTTACACTACTGGACGTAGATACTACCACATTAGGGTTGTTCAACCAAAACCCGCAACTGCTTCCCCATGTAAAACTACCGCTGGTCACGGGAGAAGAAAAGGTATAACTACCAGCCATCTGAATCGTGCCTTTGGTAAGCGTTAAAAAAGGTTCTGTATTAACAGATAGACCCTGAACGGTCAAAACAGATGGATTTAAAAGTAATATGGGCGTTTTATTCGTACCTTTATTAATCGTCAAAGTCAAAATATCTGTTTGGGTACCGCTACCGCCAAAAGTATTATTATTCGCTCCCGTAAAGGTAATGCCTGCACCCGCAGCATTATTATTGGTGCTAAAATCCAAAATCCCATTATTGGTCAAGTCCCCACCAACCGAAAGAGCGTGTGTATTGATACTGCCCGTACTGCCCGTTTGAAAAGTACCGCCATTATTGATGGTTACATTGCCACTAATCGTAGCAGCGCGTGCCGAATTGGTTTCAAAAGTCAAGGTTCCGCCAATGGTCAGCGATTGCAGACTCATATCAGCGTCGATTTTGACCTGTGCGCCTACCATAATCATAACATCATCCCCTGTCACAGGAATCATATTATTAATCCAAGTGCTTGGCGCAGACCAATCGCCGCCGACTGGCGTAGAAGTAATCGTTGCAGCAGTGCCTGCAACAGGTGCAATTAATTGTAAGTAAAGGGCAACGGTTTGAGTTGCAAGGGTGCTTTTGTAAGTAAACATGACAAATGTAGAGGTAACGTTTTTGTAATCAGTTTATTATAAATATTTTATTCTTTTAATTAAAGCATTATGGATATTTTATTTTTGTATGTATTTTTATAATTCGTGCAAATGTAGTATATAATATTTCAATATAGCAAATAAATTTTAATTTATTTTCAAAAAAAGTGATTTTAATTTAAAACCCAAAAGCTTTGCAATATTTTATATTGCCAAAAATGAAAACACCCCAATCTTGTGGATTGAGGTGTAGATTCGTTATAATTACTTTTAAAAACGAAAAATTATTTTTTTCGTTGAATTTTTTCTTTGTACTTTACGAGTTGTCTTTTAAGGCATGCGATAACCGCATCCATAGCTGCTTCAAACGTTTTAGCACTTTCTTTGATGAAAATGATGCCGTTTGGAAGCGAAAGTTTGATTTCAGCGATTTTGTCTCGAACTTGACCACTGTTTTCCAATTTAAGAATGACTTTTGCGTCAATCACCTTGCTAAAAAGATGTTCCAATTTGCTTAACTTCTTTTGGATGTTGTCCAATAGTTTGACATCTGCTGTGAAGTGAATAGCCTCAGTTTGTACTCGCATGTGAACGGTTTTGGATGTTTATGAAATGTAAATAAAAATTGTGACTATACAATGGTTAAAACCAAAAGTATGACGCAAGATGAAACCTTTGAGCGAGAAAAGCAAATTTTATAGCTGATTTTAGGTATTTAAAAGTGTTAATTTTTTGTTAATTAACTAAAAGGCAAAATGTTTCACTCCTAAATGCTTGTTTTTCAATATTTTCTAAAATCATTTTTTACTCAAATAACGTTGCCAATTTAAAAGTTTTGTCTAAAACAATACGCCCTTGTTCATTTTTTTTCACGGTAGCGCATTCCACAAGCGGGTCATGTTCAAAAAACAGAATATGCCCTTCTTCGGCGGCTTGTTCTAATAATTGTTGTTTTTCATGCAACGTATCTAAGGGACGAATATCATAACTCATAATATAAGGCATCCCAACATGATGCGATGACGGCACAGTGTCTGCACAATAGACAATCGTTTTATCGCCAACTTGAATGTAGGGCAACATCATCGCTTCCGTATGTCCATACGTGAAAAAAATCCGAATTTCGGCACAAAACCGAGCAAATTGTCGCACTTTGATGGTTTTTAAAACGCCCGCCGTTTTCAGAGGAACGAAATTTTCTTTCAAAAACGAGGCTTTTTCACGTTCATTCGGTTTCATTGCCCAATCCCAATGCTTATCATTTGTCCAATAAGTGGCATTTGGAAACGTCGGTACGATGGCACCCGATTCATTGCGATAAAGCGCACCGCCACAATGATCAAAATGTAAATGCGTTAAAAATACATCTGTAATCGCTTCGGATTCAACATTTTGCGCTGCTAAGGAAGTCAATAACGTATCCGTTCCAGAAGGCGCGAAATGACTGCGAAATTTTGCATCTTGCTTGTTGCCAATCCCCGTGTCAATCAAAATTTTGCGTTCACCGATTTCAACCAAAAGACAACGCATTGCCCAAGTACAAAGGTTTTGTTCGTCGGGCGGATTCAAACGCGCCCACAATCGTTGTGGAACAATGCCAAACATAGAGCCACCATCCAATTTAAAGTAGCCAGTTTGTATAGAACTCACTTTCATAGGAAGTAAATATTTTAGTATTAAAAAATAAAGAGCTTTTAGGTCGCAAATTAAGCGTTTTTTTTATAAATACAATAGATTATTTATAACATGAAGGGCAACAGAATGATTTAAATAGAGCTACATTTGTGAAAATTTTAAACCATCATCCAATGTTACAAGCTATTTTATCCGAGTTAGAGCCGCATCAAGCCCAATTAGTCGCTGTTTCCAAAAAAAAATCGAATGCTGCGATTTTGGAATTACATGCGCAAGGTCAGCGCGCTTTTGGCGAAAATTATGTGCAAGAGTTAGTCGAGAAACAAGCAGCGTTGCCACAAGATATTGAATGGCATTTCATCGGGCATTTACAAACCAATAAAGTAAAGTTTATTGCCCCTTTTGTAACCATGATTCATTCGGTTGATTCGGTTAAAATGTTACAAGAAATTGATAAACAAGCCAGTAAATATAAGAAAGTTATCAATACTTTATTGCAATTTCATATTGCAACAGAGGAAACCAAATATGGTTTAGACCAAGATACCGCTTTAGAATTGTTATCCAATCCTGTTTTGAATCAATTCCGAAACCTGCGCATTTGTGGCGTAATGGGCATGGCAACCTTTACAAACGATGCGCATCAAGTGCGACAAGAGTTTAAAAATTTAAAACAAATTTTCGATTTTATTAAAAATCAACATTTTAAAGAGGATGATTTTTTTAATGTAATTTCAATGGGCATGTCTGATGATTATCGGATTGCGTTAGAAGAAGGGAGTACAATGATTCGGGTTGGAAGTCTATTATTCGGCAAACGGATTTAATTAAACTATTTTTTTAAATAATACAATGATTTTTGACCGTTCCATTCGTAAATCGTTGTAACTTTCGGCAAAAATAGATTGTTTGTGAAATTATTAGAAAAAATGCTATCTGCTTCGAGCGATTTCTCGGAGTATTTTACCACTGCCTTTTCGGTCGATAATATTATCTTCGGTTTTGATGAAGCAGACCTGAAAATTTTGTTGATTCGGCGCGGTTTAGAACGCCAAATGCCGATTTATCAACATATGTGGGCTTTGCCAGGCGATTTAGTGCATCCGACCGAAGATTTGGATACCGCCGCATACAGGGTGTTAGAAGAATTGACGGGTGTGAAAAACGTTTATTTGGAGCAAGTCAAGGCTTTTGGGGCGGTCAAACGGCATCCTGTGGGGCGTGTTATCACCGTTTCGTACTTTTCTTTGGTGAAAATTAGCCGATATGAAGTCCTGCCTAATTCGTTTGCAGATGAAGTGCAATGGCATACGATTGGAAGCATTCGGCAATTGGCGTTGGCTTTTGACCATAATGCTATTGTCGAAACGGGTTTCAATGCGTTGAAACAACGGGTTCGAGTCGCTCCGATTGGGTTTGAATTATTGCCGCCCAAGTTCACTTTGACCGAATTGCAACAATTATATGAAGCGATTTTAGAAAGATCGCTGGAAAAACGCAATTTTCGGAAAAAAATCTTATCAATGGACTTTATTGTCGATTTGAATGAGTCGCAAGAACGGGTTGCACATCGTCCTGCGCGTTTATACGAGTTCAATCAAGCCAAATATGAAAAATTGGTGGCAAATGGCTTCAATTTTGAAATATAAGTATAAATCAAATTTATAAATGATTGATTTTAAAGCGATTATAGAAAAAGAAATCACGCTTGACCCCGATAATCCTGCGGCATTGCGTCGCTTGGCGCACTTGATGGTGGATGATATGTTTGATTATTTATCCGATGTTGCACAGCGTCCTGTTTGGCAAGCGGTGCCTGAAACCACCAAACAATTCGCGCAAGAGCCTTTGCCTATCACAGGTCAACCCGTCGAAACCATTTATGAATCGTTCAAAGAACATATATTACCTTACACAAAAGGCAATATTCACCCTCGTTTTTGGGCATTTGTGCAAGGTACAGGGACGCATTTGGCGATGATGGCGGATATGTTAGCCTCTGGGATGAATCCGAATGTGACGATTGGAGACCATTCAGCCATGTATATTGACCAACAAGTGATTGAATGGTCGAAAGAAATGCTCCATTTCCCGAAAACAGGTAGTGGAATGTTGTTAAGCGGCGGTTCGATGGCAAATATTACGGCGTTGATAGTGGCACGCAATGCTTTTGATGCCCAAATTAGGGCAAAAGGGTTGAATCCGCAACAACGTTTGGTGATGTACGCTTCTGCGGAAACGCATAGTTGCCAACAAAAAGCAGCCGAAATCATTGGTATTGGGACAGAAGGTTTGCGCAAAATTCCTGTGGATAAGGATTTTCGGATGAATATTACGGCGTTAAAACAACAAATGGTAGCGGATAAAGCGGCTGGTTTTACGCCTTTTTGCATTGTTGGCAATGCGGGAACGGTCAGTACGGGCGCGATTGACCCCTTGGATACGTTAGCGGCGATTTGTAAAAAGGAGCAATTATGGTTTCATATTGATGGGGCATTTGGCGCGTTAGCGAAATTATTGCCCGAATTTGAAGTTGCCTTAAAACCCATTGAAAGAGCCGATAGCGTTTCTTTTGATTTTCATAAATGGATGTATATGCCATATGAAGTCGGTTGTATCTTATTCAAAAACAAAGATTTACATAGAAAATCTTTTGCGATGCAGCCTGCTTATTTATTGAGTCATGAGCGCGGTTTGGCGGCGGGCCCCGACTCTTTGAATAATTATGGACCCGAATTATCACGCGGTTTCAAAGCCTTGAAAATTTGGATGAGTTTAAAAGAACATGGCATTGATAAATTTCGCGCTTTGGTTCGGCAAAATGTGGCACAAGTTTTATATTTGCAAGATTTGATTGAAAAACAACCCAAATTGGAAATGATGACTCCCGTGACGATGAATGTGGCTTGTTTTCGATACAAACCTTTGGGCAAAACGTTGTCAATAGATGATTCCAATCGTTTAAATAAAGAAATTTTGATGCAATTGCATGAAAAAGGGCTGTCCGCGCCGTCTTACACGTTATTGCAGGGCATGTATGCGATTCGGGTGGCGAATGTCAATCATCGAAGTACCAAATCTGATTTTGAAGCCTTGGTAGCGGATACGATTCGACTTGGAGATGCAATTATTGAATCAGGAATGAATCCTTTTTAGGAATGTGGATGTACGGATTCAACGGATTTTCACGGGATTGGTACGGATGTTTCGATTCAAAAAATCCGTACCAATCCGTGAAATCCGTGAAATCCGTACATCCATCAACCCACATTCCTAATTCAATAAAGCACGTCGAAGTTGTGCGTAATGCCGATTGCAATGGGTTTCCATGAATTTTAACATTTGCAACACATTGAGTTTGCCCACAATAGGGTGTTTACAAATTTCTGATGATAATACATTATCAGCCATATTATCTATAAAATGTTTAAAATCAGCACGTTCTGTTGCCCACTGAGTTGAATGCGTATTCAAATCCAATGTTTTCGGCATCGCTTCCAAATAATTAGGAGCTTTAATTTTAACGCCCGGTAATCCAAAAGCGATTCTTAATTTGACATATGCCCATTGATTTTTCCAACCTGTTTGTTTCGGATTGGGTTCAAAATGCAACTTTTTTTTCATATAACTCAATGTACCGCGTTCTGCCTCTACCAAATGCACGATATTTTGTAAAACAGACCAGCGCGTAGGCGTAGGATTTTGACTCAACGCCGCAGGCGCGTATTTGGATAATTCAGCCATCACTTGAACGCGGTCGCGTTCCATGCGTTCAAAAACTTGATTGATTTCAACTCTCATTTTTTCATTATTTTCGACAAAATTACAAAAAAACAAATCATTTCTTTTATTTTTTAAAAAAAAGCGGAAATTCGCCCGTATTTTAAATAATATCATAGCCTTATTCAAAATCTTAGTTCAAAATGAAGCAACCCATTGCCAAAAAAATCCCTAAAACACTCGAAATTCATGGGGATACGCGTATCGACGATTATTATTGGCTCAATGACCGCAATAATCCAGCAGTAATCGATTATTTAAACGCCGAAAATGCGTACCGAACTGAAAAAATGGCGCATACGGCGGATTTTCAAAAAAAAATGTTTGATGAAATCGTTGGCAGAATCCAGCAAACGGATATGAGTGTGCCATATAAATCGAATCATTATTTCTATTATTCCCGTTTTGAGGAAGGCAAAGAATATCCTTATCAATGTCGAAAAAAAGATTCTTTGGAGAGTCCCGAAGAAATTTTCTTAGATATTCCGAGTTTAGCCAAAGGACATAGTTATTATTCGGTGGGTGGCATTTCCGTTAGTTCCGACAATGAACAAATCTGTTATGGAGTGGACACCGTGAGTCGGCGACTTTATACATTATGTTTTAAAAACTTAAAAACAGGTGAAGTTTCTCCAACGACGATTCCGAATACGATGGGCGGAGCCGTCTGGTCAGCAGACAATAAAACCATTTTTTACACCCAAAAAGATACCGAAAGTTTGCGTTCCTGCCGCATTTTCAGGCATATTATGGGTACAGACCCTGCGAATGATGTTTTAATTTTTGAAGAAAAAGATGAGGCATTTCACGCATTTGTCACGAAAACGAAATCGAAAAAATACATCATAATTGGTTCATCCTCAACGGTTTCTACGGAATATCAAATCCTTGAATCCGATAATCCGATGGGTGCGTTTCGCATTTTTCATCCACGAGAGCGCGATTTAGAATATGGATTGGCGCATTATGGAGACCATTTTTACATGGTAACTAATTATCAAGCGAAAAATTTTCGGCTGATGAAATGCAGTATCGAAGGCAACACGCATAAAGAAAATTGGGTCGAAATGATTCCACATCGAATCGATGTTTTATTGGAAGACATTGATATTTTTAAAGATTTTTTAGTGGTTTCAGAACGAAAGGATGGGATTACGGGCTTGCGCATTTGCGCTTGGGATGGTGTAAACGAACATTATATCAACTTCGGGGAAGCGGCTTACATAGCGTACACGAGTACCAATCCCGATTTTGATACCGTTATTTTGCGCTTAGGTTATTCGAGTTTGACGACACCAAACTCTGTTTTTGACTATAATATGCAAACGCAAACCTTGCATTTATTGAAACAAGAAGCCGTTTTAGACGCGAGTTTCAAAACCGAAAATTATGCTTCTGAACGCATTTATGCAACGGCAAAAGATGGTGTTAAAATTCCTATATCATTGGTTTATAACAAAAAATATAGTAAAAATAAAAAAAATCCATTATTATTGTATGCTTATGGCTCTTATGGGCATAGTATGGATCCGCATTTTAGTTCAGCGCGGTTGAGTTTATTGGATAGAGGTTTTACCTATGCGATAGCGCACATTCGCGGCGGTCAGGAAATGGGTCGTCAATGGTATGAAGATGGCAAATTATTAAAAAAGAAAAACACATTTACCGATTTTATTGATTGTGCAGAACATTTGATTGCTCAAAACTACACGTCTAACCAAAAATTGACGGCAATGGGCGGTTCTGCGGGTGGTTTATTGATGGGTGCGGTCTTGAATATGCGCCCCGATTTGTGGAAAGGCATGGTGGCTGCTGTCCCCTTTGTGGATGTCGTAACTACCATGTTAGATGAAACTATTCCATTGACCACAGGTGAATTTGACGAATGGGGTAATCCCAAAAATAAAGAATATTACGAATATATAAAAGATTATTCTCCATATGATAACGTTGAAAAAAAAGCCTATCCTGCGTTGTTAATAACCACAGGTTTGCATGATTCACAAGTGCAATATTGGGAACCTGCCAAATGGATTGCCAAATTACGGACGCATCGCACCAATCGAAAAGCCTTATATCTGTATTGCAATATGAAGGCAGGACATGGTGGCGCATCGGGTCGTTTTGAGCGATACAAAGACGTAGCAATGGAATATGTATTTTTATTAGATTTATTTAAAATAGATAAATAATTAATTTACAATGATTTATAAAAACATTATCCTTGATAACAAAGACGGTATTATCGTCTTAACGATTAGTCGCGAAAAAGCGATGAACGCGCTCAATCAACAAACGATGAGCGAATTGGAACATTTTTTTGGAAAAGACGCGCCCAAAATGGTGGGTTTGAGAGGCATTATCATCACAGGTGCGGGCGAAAAAGCCTTTGTTGCGGGTGCTGATATTAGTGAATTTGCGGCTTTCAAAAATGAGGACGCAGGGCTTTATTCCAAACGGGGACAGGACATTTTCTTTTTGATTGAAAATTCGACCAAACCTGTGATTGCGGCGGTCAATGGTTTCGCTTTGGGCGGCGGTTGTGAGTTGGCAATGGCGTGTCACCTGCGAGTGGCGAGCGAAAATGCTAAATTTGGATTGCCTGAAGTCGGTTTGGGCATCATTCCGGGCTATGGCGGGACACAACGATTGGTACAATTAGTTGGAAAAGGACGCGCCCTTGAAATGATGATGACGGGCGAAATGATTGATGCCAATACTGCGTTACAATTTGGTTTAATTAATCACATCACACCAAAAGGGGAAGCGGTTGCGAAAGCAAAAATGATTTTAAATAAAATTATTCAAAAAGCGCCCATTGCAATTTCGGTCGTTATTGAAACGGCAAATGCTGTTTTCAATGAAAAAGTGAATGGTTTTGAACAAGAATATAAATCTTTTGGAAAATTGACAAAAAGCAACGATTTCAGAGAGGGCGCACAAGCCTTTTTAGAAAAAAGAAAAGCAAATTTCACTGGGCAATAATTTTTTTGATAAATCATTGTCTTTTTTCAAAAAAAATAAAAAGTGCGTTACAAATTGTGATTTTACAAATAACTGATTATCAATGAATTATAAAATTGCAATTTGTAAAGCATCTTTTATTTTGAAAAAAAAGCATTTTTTTTCATTTTTTTTGAAAAAAAAGTGCGAAAAAGTTTGCAGGTTTCAAAAAACATCCTACCTTTGCAGCGCAATTAAGAGAAAGGGCAACAAAAGGCACTGGAAAACAATTGCGGAAGACCTTGTAGCTCAGCTGGTAGAGCATTTGACTTTTAATCAAAGGGTCTCGGGTTCGAATCCCGACAAGGTCACATTCTAAGTTTTTTAAAAGCGCAAATTATTGGTTATCAATGTTTTGCGCTTTTTTTATAACTCAAACGGGGTATCTATAATTAAAGATTCGGTATCAAGATTCACCTATCCTTTAACCTAATAAAAGGAGATGGATAAAATCTTTTCTGCTAAAATATATCCTAAAAATCAGGATATGTCAAAACGTTGGTTTGTGCGCATTCGGGCTACAGGACGCAAACGCATTACCTTGTGGATACCGAATGCTCAAACGGTTCAAGAACGATTGGCGGTTGCCAAAGATTTGATAGCAACCTTTCAAAAACCACTGTCAAAACCTACCAAAATACCTGTTTTGGCAAAACTATTTGCGTTGTTGGATGAAATGCGCCCGCGCATTCGACCCAAAACGTTCCTCTGCTATAAAAATACGTTGACCACTTTTGAATCATATTGCAAAGATATGAATATTGATAAATATTCAAATGAATTGGCAATAAATTTTTTAAATTCGAATCTCAATAAGGGCAAAAGTGCCAAAACGGTCAACAATTATAGGACGGTTTTAAAATGCTTTTTCGCTAAGCTGCATGAAAACGATGCCAAAATGGTCAACATTTTTGCAAAAACCTCCAAAATTAAAGGACATTCCAAAAATCCTGTCCACTACAAAACGCAACAAATCGCCCAATTGAAAAAGTATATGGGCGAAAATTGTGAACATCTTTGGCATGCGGTTCGATTTATTTTTTATTGTTATATCAGACCAGGTGAATTGCGACAACTGAAAGTGGGCAATGTGGATTTTGATGATTGGACCATTAAAATC